>NZ_JTKZ01000525.1:0-4574 GCF_000799035.1 Delftia sp. ZNC0008 | reverse complement strand
CCGCGTAGCGGGCGCACCGCAAAGCCGTCCTGCAGCGCGTGCACGGCGGGCAGGTCGTGCTCGCCATCGACCAGGATGCGGCCTATCACCCACAGCCAGGGCGTGGGCGCGGCAATGTGTGCGCCGGGCGCATCGAACGGTGGCGGCAGCGTCCCCTGCCAGCCCGGCGGCGTGACAAGGAAGGAGCGCGCCGCCGTGCCCGTCAGGCGCTGGCCCAGGTGGGCGAAGGGGTTGGTGAAGAAGTCCAGCAGGCCCAGCACGTAGTAGCGGCCCGCCGTGTCGGGCACGTCGATCACCAGCGGCCCGGCGCCCAGGTCCAGCCAGGCGTTGGTGTAGAGCGTGTCGTTGTTGGGCGTGACCACGCGGCTGGTGCCGGCGCGCAGCAGCTGGCGCGCATGCACGAACTGGTTGCACCAGCGCAGCGGTGCGGGCGCAGCCTCGCCCGCCGCATTGCGCCGGGGCGAGGTGGCCGCGCGCATGCGTCGCATCTCGTACAGCGGGCAGGTGTGGATGACGGCCTCCTCGGCCAGGGTGCTCAGGTCCATGGCGTGTCTCATGCGGCCACGGGCTGCAGGGGCGGAACAGGCCATTGGTGCGCGCCTGCCTGCGGGTGGTACATGCGCAGGATGAGGTAGAAGCGCCCGTGCGGCGTGGGCAGCCAGTTGGCGGCGCCCTGTGCCGGCCGGGCATGGCCCAGGTCGATCTGCAGGCTGCCGTCGGCCTCGCGCAGCAAGCCCGGCGTGCGGTCGCCGATGGAGTGGCGGCCGATCTCGTTGCCGTAGAGAAAGCGGTCGGCGTCGTACAGCGTGACGGACCAGAAGGCGTCGGCCGGCGGCATGTCGGCGGCATTGAAGCGCAGCACATAGCGCTGGCTGCCGTCCAGCGGCTGCAGGCCTGCGTCGTGGTGGGCGGCCGCGTAGATGGCCTCGCTGGTGGCCAGCGCGCCCAGGCCCAGGTAGGCGGTGCGTGCGCGGCCCAGGTACTCGCTGCCGTAGCGGCCGGTGGACGGCGTCATGGTCCAGGGCCGGGGACGGCGGTTGCGCCCCATGGCGGCCACGGTGCGCACGCCGTCGGCAAAGCCCTCGGTCAGGCCTTCGCGCACGGGCTCCTCCAGCTGCTCCCACGCCATGTGGGCGCTGGCCACCAGGCCGGCCTGGCCGAACCAGGCCAGCAGTCCCTGGTCCTCCTTGCGTCCGGGCGCCTCGGCCAGCGCATGGCAGAGGTTGGTGAAAAAGCGCGGCGCAACCTCGGCCGCAGGCTCCTGGTTCTCGAAGGCGGCCGCCATGGCGTCCACGGGCGGGCCGACCCAGTTCGTGACGGCGGCCGGGCGGCCTCCTTTCGGCACGCCCGGCGCGGGCTCCAGCCGGATGTCGGCCTGCAGTGCGCGGGCTGCAGGCCAGTCGGGCGCATCGCCCACCACGGTGCGGCCGATCAGCCAGACCAGGTTGCTGGGGCAGTGCACCAGACGGTGGCCGGCCAGGTGTTCCGGCACCTGGCCGCCCGGCCCGACCAGGACCACGGTCTCGCCTTCGGGCGCGCAGTTGCGCGGTCCCAGGTTCTCGAAATTCTCGGTATAGGCGTCGTACAGGGCCAGCACGAAATAGCGGCCCGGATGCGCGGCGCTGGAGGGCACGGTCAGCAGGCGCGGGCCGTCGGCCAGGTGGATCCAGGCCAGCGAGTACAGCAGGTCGTTGGCGGGCGTGACCACGTCGCGGTCCTCATGGGTGGAGGGGCGCTGGCTGTGGTGCAGCGTGTCGAAGTCGCCGCGCATGTCCAGGCCCAAACCGGTGGCGCGTGCGGCGCCGGCATCGGTCTGCAGGCGGCAGGTGCGGTAGGTCTCTATCAGCGGATAGCCGTAGACAAAGGCGGCCAGGCCGATGGAGCGCGCCAGGGCGCGGCGGACTTCGGGCAGGGAGGGAGGGGTCGGGTTCATGTCCATTGTTTTCTTCAGGGCAGGAGGGGGGTCAGTCGAGGGTCACGCCCGTGGAGCGCGCCAGGTCCAGCGCCACGGGCAAAAAGGCGGCGTAGGCGGCGCTGGCCTCGGCCGGGCTGTTGCCCTGGGCCTCCAGGCCCAGCGCCTCGACACGCTGGCGCACCTGGGGCTCGCGCATCACGGCGGCGACCTCGCGGCCCAGGCGTTCGACGATGGCGTCGGGCGTGCGCGCGGGCGCCATCAGCGAGATCGATCCCGTGATGGCATACACGGGCTCGCGGTAGCCCTGCTCGGCAAAGGTGGGCACATCGGGCAGGGCCTTGCTGCGGCGCGGTCCGGCCACGGCCAGGGCGCGCAGCTTGCCGGCGTCGATGAAGGGCTTGAGCGTGGCGGCCGAGCCCAGCGTCATCTGGATCACGCCGCTGATCAGGTCGATGGACATGGGCCCCTCGCCCTTGTAGGCCACGTGCAGCGACTGCAGGCCGTAGGCCTTGTCCATGAAGACCTGGACCTGGTGCGGCTGCGTGCCCGCCCCCCAGGAACCCATGGCGTACTTGCCCGGCGACTGGCGCACGGCCTCGACCAGGCCCTTGAAGTCCTTGGCCGGCACGGCCGGGTTGACGGCCATCACCATGGAGGGCGAGACCACGTCCGAGACCATGCGCAGCTCGGTGCGCGGGTCGTAGGGCAGCTTCTTGTAGAGCACCAGGTTGGCCGTGATGGGCCCGGGCACGGTCAGCAGCAGGGTGTGGCCGTCGGGCACGCTCTTGGCCACATGCTCGGTGCCGATGATGCCGCCCGCGCCGCTGCGGTTGTCCACCACCACGGGCTGGCCCAGGCGCTTGGCCAGGCCCTCGGCCAGGATGCGCGCCACGGTGTCGGTGGAGCCGCCGGCCTGGTATTGCACGACGATGCGCACGGGCCGGGCGGGATAGCCGTCCTGGGCCGGCGCGGCGCTGCAGGCCAGGGCAAGACAGGTCAGTGCGGCGGTGCGCAGCAGGGGTGTGTTCATGGTGGCCTCCGGGCGGGAGATGGAATGGGCATTGGCTTTCATGCAGCCTCCCTGCCGATGACCAGCGCATCGACGGCCACGCAGCCGCCGTCCTCGCGCGGGCGGGCGATCAGGGGGTTGATCTCGGCGCTTTCCAGCGTGGCGCCTGCGCGCTGCGCAAAGCCGGCCAGGGCGCACAGCGTGTCGGCAATGCTGTCCAGGTCCACGCGGGGGCGGCCGCGCGCGCCGTCCAGCACGGCAAAGGCCCGCAGCTCGCGCACCATGGCCACAGCGTCGTCGCGCGTGATGGGCAGCAGGCGCAGCGAGACATCGCGCAGGATCTCGGCATGGATGCCGCCCAGCCCGAACATCAGCACCGGGCCGAACACCGGGTCGCGGTGCACGCCGGCGATGCACTCCACGCCGCCCTGCACCATGGGGGCGGCCAGCGCGCCGTCGATGTGCGCATCGGGCCGGGCCTGGCGCGCATTGGCCAGGATGCGGTCGAAGGCGGCCTGGGCGCCGGCCGCATCCGCCAGGTTCAGTGCCACGCCGCCCACGTCGGACTTGTGGGCGATGGCATCGCTGCAGACCTTGAGGGCAATGCGTCCGCCCATCTCCTGCACGGCCTGCACGGCCTGCGCTGCCTCGGCCGCCGTGCGCACCAGCCGGTGCGGCACCACGGGCACGCCGGCCTCGGCCAGCAGGGCCATGCTGCGCTGCTCCGACAGCGTGCCCGCCGCCAGGTGCAGCGCACTGCCTGCATCGGCCATCGAGGGCAGCGCCTGCGGTGTTTCATGCAGGCGGGCCAGCGCGCCAATGCAGCGTATGGCCGCGCCCGGGTCGGCGAACACCAGGCAGCCCAGCGCCTCAAGCGCATCGCGGCGCTCGGGCGGGCACAGCGTGCTGACGGCCAGCAGGGTGTCCGGATGGTGGGTGCGCAGCGTCTGCACCAGGCTTTGCAGCACGGGCCAGAAGGCGTCGGACAGGCCGCCTGCCGCGAAGAAGCCCAGCCAGCTGTCGAACTGCCGGTCGGCCAGCATCAGGCGGGCACTGCGCTCCAACAGCGTCATGTCGTTGGTGACCTGGCCCGTGATGTCCACGGGGTTGCGCGGCGCGGCAAACGGCACCCATTCGCGCAGCTGGCGCTGGGCCGCATCGGACAGCGGTGCCACGTCCAGGCCGGCTGCGCTGGCGTCGTCGGCCATCATGGCGCCCACGCCGCCCGAGACCGTGAACAGTCCGATGGACCGCCCCTTGGGAGCCCGCGCGATGGAGGCACTGGCCGCCAGCGCGAAGAAGTCCGTGATGGAATGCGCGCGCAGCACGCCGTAGCGGCGGAACACCGCGTCATAGACGGCATCGTTGCCCGCCAGCGAGGCGGTGTGCGATGCGGCGGCGGCCGCGCCCAGGGCGCTGGTGCCCACCTTGCACATGACCACGGGCTTGCCACGCTCCTGCGCCAGGGCCAGGGCCGCGCGCAGCCGGGGGCCGTCGCGGCAGCCTTCCATGTAGGCCATGATCACGTCGGTCTCGGGGTCCTGGGCCAGCCAGGCCAGGCCATCGGCCAGCTGCACATCTGCCTCGTTGCCCGTGGTGGCCCACAGCGACAGGCCCAGCCCGCGCTCGCGCGCCAGGCTGTAGGCATAG
>NZ_JTKZ01000103.1:0-1086 GCF_000799035.1 Delftia sp. ZNC0008 | reverse complement strand
TTATTGGGACAAGCGGGAGTATCGATCGCTGCAAGGGGAGAAGGCGGTTTATGAGTTTTTGACGGCGTATGGAACTAGGCCTGCGCTGGGGTTTGAGGAGATCAGGAATGTGCTCGAGAGATTCAATGCAATTAGAGAGGAAGGGAAAGACTTTCCAAAGAAGATTGATTTCCTGCAAAAATCCGTTAATAAATTCATTGCCAAGGGAAAATTAAATCCAAAAGGAAAGAATGACAAAGAAAATAAAGAAATAAATTTTCTTGATAAGATGAGCGAGAAATATGATAAAGATCAGGCGCAAATCAATAGAGAGATTTTCCTAGGAGATCTTATCGGGCAGGAAGAAAAATACCCAGGGGTTTGCCTTCCGGGGAGCAGCGTATGCAAAGAGGTATGATCACTCTATTCTTGATGCTTAATTCCGTACTATTGATTGAATGTCATTCAAATCAAAAAAAACAGCTAACAACAGAAGAATGGGCGGAGCGTCGTCACCCACCTAGTGATACTTCCCCCCTACCGGAAGGGTGCAAAGCGATTAAATATCTCGGAGGCTATTATCCCATAGCAGCGGCTATTAGAGGCAATGGCCGTTATTGTGTAATTCACGATTTTATACAGCGAAAGGCCATTGATTGGATAGAGGGTGGAATAGAGCATGGTTCACCCACGGATAGTCAAGGTGATGGTAGCGTACTGACTTTTTACAAAAATAGTCTATCTGAATTAGATTTGAGAGAACATCTAATCTCCGGTAGACCATTTAAGAATGTAAATGGAGTAGGAATATTGGGTAATGATCAAGTTTTTTTAAAAGTTCATAACGGAAAAATAGAGACTCCTGGGGGTTTTGGCATAGGTGTTGAGATGGCGCCAAATATTATGATAAATAAAAGAATGAAAATGCTGACAGAAGACACTGCTGTTACAAAAGAATCCAACTGGAACCCGGAAACCGAGGCTTTTAACAAAATCCCTTGGGATTATTTCCCACCCACCTTCTACACCGCAGAAAACCTTCAAATCAAATCCGGCGGCCGCGCCATCATCATGGCGGGCTCCGACAACGTGGTGCGCAACAACACC
>NZ_JTKZ01000733.1:0-1117 GCF_000799035.1 Delftia sp. ZNC0008 | reverse complement strand
CGGCGGTGCGGCCATCGACCTCGATGGTGTTGTTGCGCACCACGTTGTCGGAGCCGGCCATGATGACGGCGCGGCCGCCGGATTTGATTTGGAGGTTTTCTGCGGTGTAGAAGGTGGGAGGGAAATAATCCCAAGGGATTTTATTGAATTTTTGGGTTTCGATGTTCCATCTGGAATTTTCTATTACAGGAAAGTCTTCCTCCAGTTTCTCAATTCTATTGCGTGCACCCAATTTAGGAGAAAGTTCTACGCCAATACCCGATAGACCTGGAGTTTCTATTATTCCATTATGAACTCTTAGATTGAAAGCTACCTCTCCACCAGATAATATTCCAATGCCGCTATTATTATTAAATGGTCTTCCTGTAACAAGATGTCCTCGCAAATCAAGGTCAGCATTATTACTGTGGTAGAAATCTAAAATTGCACCTCGTGGGTTACCACGTTCTATTCCCCCTTCGATCCAGTCACGCGCTTTACGCTGCACAAAGTCATGAATTACGCAGTGACGGCCAGAACCTTCAAAAGCTTCCGTGATAGGGTAGTAGCCACCTCTATACTTGACGGGCTTGCACCCCTCAGGCAGCGGGCCCTTGTCGCTAGGTGGATGGCGGCGCGCTGCCCATTCCTCCGTCGTGAGTGGTTTCTTGGGGAAAGCTTGGCAGCTTGCAAAGACAATGCAAGCAAAAGCAGAAAAATAGAGAAAAACTATACTTCTTTGCATATTTTACTGCCTGGCAAGCAAACGCCTGGATATTTATGTTCTTGACCTGCAAGGTTTTCTAAGTATTTACCTCTATTTTTCTCTGCCTCTTTTATTTTATATTCATCGCTACCTCCCTTTTCTATATTTATTTCCACAATTCTGGTTTTTTCGCTATTTTCTGTGTTTTTGGTTAGTTTGAGTTTTCCATCCTTAATCAGTTTATTAATGGTCTCTTTCAAAAATCTAGCCTTTCCAGGAAAATCCGCACCCTCTTCCCTGATTGCATTGAATCTCTCGAGCACATTCCTGATCTCCTCAAACCCCAGCGCAGGGCTAGTTCCATATGCCGTCAAAAACTCATAAACCGCCTTCTCCCCTTGCAGCGATCGATACTCCCGCTTGTCCCAATAA
>NZ_JTKZ01000184.1:0-1026 GCF_000799035.1 Delftia sp. ZNC0008 | reverse complement strand
CTCGCGCACGCCGGGCAGCGTGTCGCCCGCGGGCAGCTGGCGAATGCGCCCGCCGACCCTTACAAGTGGCCGCCGTGCAGTCATTTCAGAGGGTCACGTAGCCAAGGTCATCCGTGACCAGCTCGGTCGCGCTTTTGGCCGTGCCCAGCTCCTGGCAGACCTTGTTCGCATTGGCCGTGTCGGTGGGGTCGAGCGCCGCCGTGATGACCCCGCCAGCAGTACCCAGCCAGTAACGGCTGCCAGGTGTCAGGCCCGTGAGCGCGGAGTTCGTGGTGTCCAGGGGGTAGACGGTGGCATTTGCAGCCGAGGCCACGGCATCCTTCACAAAGCCATCGGCTTGGCGGCCGTTGCTGTTGTCGGCCAGCCGCACGTTCAGCGCACCAGCATTGGCATGGAAATTCACGAACTTGCCCGCACCGATAGCCTCGCTTGCCGGCGCGATGATCGTATTGGCGCCGATTCCGGCGGGCAGCAGCGAAGGGTCCAGCCGCCCGTCCGATCCTGTGGCCACGAGCTTACCCGCATCCGCTGCGCCGGCAGAAACGGCCAAGCCGAACAGTTGGCGGGTCTTGCCCGAGACACGGGCCAAAAAGCCCTGGGTGGGTTGAGTTGCCATGGTGCTTACTCCAGTGAAATAGGGTCTTGCAGATTCAGCGCGATGCGCGTGGAGGATGTGGCAGAGCCGATGAGTAGGTCGAATCCGCTTGTGGGGGGCGCTTGCGTCAGCGCTCCGGCGGCGCCGAGGTAAACCCGGCCCGGCACCCAGTGCCAGCCGCTGTCCTCAATGGCACCCAGTCGCTGCACATTGACCAGCTCACCGGCTTGGGCCGCCGTCAGCGTGATGCCCAGCAACAGGTCGATGTGCGCCGCATCGTCAGCGCTCAGCGCGCGCACCACGCCATTCAGTTCATACACCGCGAGCAAGGCCGACAGGTTCGTGCCGGCCGTTCGCTGCACCGATGCGCCGCCGGCAGGGCCGGGCTCGCCGGGACGGCCAGGAGGCCCCTGCTGTCCCAGCTCAACGAT
>NZ_JTKZ01000792.1:0-5100 GCF_000799035.1 Delftia sp. ZNC0008 | reverse complement strand
CCGCGTCGACTGCACGGTGTGCCGCCGTGCCGCGACCTTGCTGATGCTGCCGGCTTCGGAGACCTCGAGGAAGAGCTTGACGCTGGGCAGGTGCATGGTGGTTACCCGGTTGAGGTATGCCTGATGAGGCAATTCTGAAAGCCTGAAATTCTATCTATCCAGATATCAACGGGATTTCTACAGTGCAGTCATGCCTTGCCAGCGGCCTTGCCGTGGCAGGTTTTCCAGACACCGAACCTAAGGAAAATCCGTTGAAACTCGCCAGCTTCATCCATGCCGGACAGCCCCGCTACGGGCAGGTTCTGGCCGAGCGCTTCCTGCTGCCGCCCGCCGACTTTCTCGCCCGCCATCCCGACCTGCTGTCCGTGCTGCGCGCACAGGCGCTGGGCGAGCTGGAGCAGGCCCTGCAGGCCGGCGCCGTGCCCGTCGATGCGGCGCAGACCCAGGCGCTGCCCGTCATCCCCAACCCCGGCAAGCTCCTCTGCGTGGGCCTGAACTACAAGACCCATGTGGCCGAGACGCGGCGCGCCGACAGCGAGCACCCGTCGCTGTTCCTGCGCTTCAACGACAGTCTGGCCGCCGATGGCGACGAGCTGCTGCGCCCGGCCTTCTCGGAGCGTTTCGACTGGGAGGGCGAGCTGGCCTTCGTCATCGGCCGGGGCGGGCGCCACATTGCAAAGGAAGATGCCTTCGACCACATCGCCGGCTATGCCTGCTTCAACGATGTGAGCGTGCGCGACTGGCAGCGCCATACGCACCAGTTCACGCCCGGCAAGAACTTTCCCGGCACGGCGCCCTTCGGCCCCTGGCTGGTCACGCGCGACGAGGTGGCCGACGTGCGCAGCCTGGCGCTGCAGACGCGCCTGAACGGCAGCGTGATGCAGCAGGCCAGCCTGGGCGACCTGATCTTCGACATCCCCACCATCGTGGCCTATGTGTCGCGCTTCACGCCGCTGTCGCCCGGCGACGTGATCGCCACGGGCACGCCGGGCGGCGTGGGCGACCGCCGCGAGCCGCCTCTGTACATGAAGCATGGCGATGTGGTCGAGGTCGAGATCACTGGGCTAGGCGTGCTGCGCAACCGCATCGGCACGGATACCGCTGCCGTCTGACTCCGGAGAAATTCATGGATAACCAACAAGCGATTTCGCAGCGGCCCCGGCTGCGCATTGCCGTCGATATCGGCGGCACCTTCACCGACATGGCGGCGTTCGACGAGGCCAGCGGCCGGCTGCTGTTCGGCAAGGCCCTGTCCACGCATGGCGAGCTGGTCAACGGCATCCAGGCCACGATAGACAGCGCGGGCATCGACTGGCGCGACGGCCATCTGTTCCTGCACGGCTCCACCATTGCCATCAACACGCTGCTGGAGCGCAATGGCGCCCACACCGCGCTGCTGATCACCGAGGGCTTTCGCGACATCTACGAGATCGGCCGCGTGAACCGGCCCGATGCCTACAACCTGTTCTTCAACAAGCACCAGCCGCTGGTGCGGCGCTCGCTGCGCCATGAGGTGTCCGAGCGCCTGCGCGCCGACGGCAGCCTGCACAAGCCGCTGGACGAGGCGGCCGTGCGCGAGCTGGCCCGCGAGCTGGCAGGGCAGGGCGTGGAGGCCGTGGCCGTGCTGCTGCTGCACTCCTACCGCAATCCGGCGCACGAGCAGCGCGTCAAGCAGATCCTGCAGGAAGAGATGCCGGGCGCCTTCGTCTGCGCCTCGCACGAGCTGTCGCAGGAGTACCGCGAGTTCGAGCGCGTGTCCACCGCCGTGGCCAATGCCTATGTGGGGCCGCGCGTGTCGCAGTACCTGGGCCAGCTGGAGAGCCACCTGGGCGGCAAGGGCTTCGAGGGCGATTTCTACATCGTGCAGTCCACGGGCGGCCTGTTCCCGGTCGAGCATGCCAAGGTGGGCTGCGTTCGCATGCTCGAATCGGGTCCGGCGGCCGGCGTGATCGGCGCCCAGGCCATCTGTGCGCAACTGGGCATGGGCGATGCCATCGCCTTCGACATGGGCGGCACCACGGCCAAGGCCGGCGTGATCAGCGAAGGCCGGCCGCTGACCACGGGCTCGGCGCTGATCGGCGGCTACGAGCAGGCCCTGCCGATACAGATCCCGATGATGGACATCCACGAAGTAGGCACGGGCGGCGGCTCCATCGCCCGCGTGGAGACGGGCAACGCGCTGCGCGTGGGCCCGCAGAGCGCCGGCTCCATCCCCGGCCCCGTGGCCTATGGCCGTGGCGGGCTGGAGCCCACGGTGACCGACGCCAACCTGGTGCTGGGCCGGCTGGACGCGGAGCATTTCCTGGGCGGCGAGCTGCAGCTGGACATGGACGCCTGCCAGCGCCAGATGGCCGAGCGCGTGGCGACCCCGCTGGGACTGGAGCCCACCGAGGCGGCCGACGGCATCCTGCGCATCGCCGTGACGCAGATGTCGCATGCCGTCAAGGCCGTGACCACCGAGCGCGGCCTGGATGCGGGCAGCTTCACCATGGTCGTCTACGGCGGCGCGGGGCCGCTGCACGCCTCGGCCATTGCGCGCGAGATCGGCATCCGCAAGGTGCTGATTCCCTATGCGCCCGGCTATTTCTCGGCCTACGGAATGCTGTTCTCCGACCTGCGCTACGACTATGTGCGCTCGGTGTTCCGCAAGCTGGGCGAGGTGTCCTTCGAGGAGATCGAGGCCGCCTACCAGAGCATGGAGGACGAGGGCCGCGCCGCGCTGGCGCAGTCCGGCATCGCGCCGGACGGCATCGTGATCGAGCGCGCCGCCGACATGCGCTACGTGGGCCAGGAGCATGCGGTGACCGTGGACCTGCCCATGGCCTTCTTCGAGGGCCGGGACCGCTCGGCCATCAAGCGCCAGTTCGACGAGCTGCACAAGGTGCGCTACGGCACCTCGGCCCCGCAGGAGCCGGCCGACCTCGTGAGCCTGCGCGTCACCGTGCTGGGCACGATGAAGAAACCGCCCCGGCACAGCGTGGAGCGCGGCAGTGCCGAGCCCGGCCGTGCCTCCGTGCGCACGGTCAAGCCCGTCTATTTCCGCTCCAGCGGCTGGGTGGACACGCCGGTGCATCTGCGCGAGCGCCTGCTGGCGGGCAACGAGATCGCGGGGCCCGCGCTGATCGAGGAACACGCATCCACCACCGTCGTGCAGCCCGGCGACCGGCTGCGCGTGGACGAACTGGGCAATCTGCAAATCGACATCGGGAGCGACCGCACATGAACCACCCCACTGACTCCAGGCCCGTCGATCCGGTCACCGTCGAGATCATCCGCAACGGCCTGTACGCCGTCACGGAGGAGATGAAGACCAACCTGACGCGCACGGCCTACAACCTCATCATCTACGAGGCGCTGGACTTCACGGTCGGCCTGTTCACGCGCGAGGGCGACACGGTGTCCATCGGCCTGGGCCTGCCCATGTTCATCCGCGGCATGTCGGAGACGGTCAAGGCCAAGATCCGCCATTTCGGCTACGAGAACATCCTGCCCGGCGACATCCTGGTCACCAACGATGCCTACACCACCGGCAGCCACCTGAACCACTTCACGTTCACCATGCCGGTGTTCCATGAGGGCCGTCTCGAAGGCTTCACCTGCTGCATGGCCCACTGGCTGGACGTGGGCGGCACGCTGGGCAACGTCACCACGGACATCTTCAGCGAGGGCATACAGATCCCCATCATGAAGTACCAGCGCCAGGGCGAGGTCAACCAGGACCTGATCGACATCATCGCGATGAACGTGCGCCTGGCCGAGCGTGCCCTGGGCGATCTGCGCGCGCAGATCACGGCCATCACCACGGGCGAGCGCCGCTATGTGGAACTGCTGCAGCGCTATGGCGTGGATGCGGTCAACGGCGCCATCGCGCAGATCATGGATTCCAGCGAGGCCGTGGCGCGCAAGAACACGCTGTCGATTCCCGATGGTGTGTACGAGGCCGAGTCCTTCATGGACGACGACGGGCTGGACATCGGCAAGCGCATTCCCATCCGCGTCAAGGTCACGGTGCAGGGCGACGAGATGACGGTGGACCTGTCGGATGTCTCCAAGCAGGTGCGCGGCTTCTACAACTCGGGCTTCACCACGGGCATCGCCTGCGCGCAGGTGGCCTACAAATGCCTCACCACGCCGACCGACTACCCGGTCAACGACGGGAGCTTCCGGCCGCTCAAGGTGATCATGCCCATGGGCACGGTGATCAGCGCCGAGAGGCCCTATCCCATGCGCGTGTGGATGACCTTCCCCATGACGGTGATCGACACCATCTTCAAGGCGCTGGCGCCCGCGATTCCCGACCGCTCCATCGCGGGCCACCATGCGGACCTGGTGTTTCCCAACATCCATGGCATCTTGCCCGAGGACGGGCGGCTGTTCATCGTCGGCATCGGCCCGCTGGGCGGCGGCTGGGGCGCCAAGAGCCGCGAGGACGGCGTGTCCGTCACCGTCTGCATCAATGACGGCGACACCCACAACAGCCCCACCGAGCAGCTCGAGGCCAAGTACCCGGTGCTGGTGGAGAAGTACGAGATCCGCCAGGACTCGGCCGGCGCGGGCCAGTACCGGGGCGGCCTGGGCGCGGAGATGGTGGTGCAGGCGCTGTCGCCCTTCACCGTCACCACGCGCATCGACCGCGTGCACTGCAAGCCCTGGGGCCTGGAGGGCGGCGGCGACGCAATGGGCAACGGCCTGGCCGTGCGCCACAAGGGCGAGTGGAAGACCGACCATGCCAACGCCAAGATCTTCAACGTGCGGCTGGAACGCGGCGATGCCTACCGCATGCTGTCGGGCGGCGGCGGAGGCTTTGGCGACCCGC
The DNA here is from genome assembly GCF_000799035.1 of Delftia sp. ZNC0008. Lineage (NCBI taxonomy): Bacteria > Pseudomonadati > Pseudomonadota > Betaproteobacteria > Burkholderiales > Comamonadaceae > Delftia > Delftia sp. ZNC0008. The sequence continues at coordinate 284 of NZ_JTKZ01000792.1, read as the reverse complement.
TGGCGCGCGAACTGGACAAGGTGGCCGAGGACGTGCGCGAAGGCTATGTGAGCGCCCAGGTGGCCCGCGAGGTCTACCGCGTGGCGCTGGACAGCCAGGGGCAGGTGGACCACGAGGGCACGCAGGCGCTGCGCAGCGGCAGGTCTCCGTCGGCCGCAGCGGCAACCTCGGCCGTGGCCTGGGACGGGCAGTGAGCACGGCCATGGCCTCCGACCACGCCCTGCAGGCCGAGCGGCTCTGGGACCTGTGGTGCGCCCTGGCGCTGCGCCATGTCGCGCTGGGCG
>NZ_JTKZ01000913.1:0-4324 GCF_000799035.1 Delftia sp. ZNC0008 | reverse complement strand
TGAAGTCGTAGCCCATCATGTCGCCCACCGTGCCCGCGCGGCGGGCCTCCGAGATCTCCTGCGCGGAAAACCAGCCCATGCGGGCCATGTTGCTGTCCACGCTGACATCGCCCACACCGATGAGGGCGATGTCGGCGCGGCGCGCCTTGTCCAGGGTGTGCCTGACGGTGTCGTTGTCCAGCAGCGCCTTGCGCAGTTGCGGATCGCCCACCAGGGCCGGCGCATAGAGCGATTCGGACTTGCCGCCAAAGCGCGCGGCCAGGCGGCGCGCGATGTGGTCGGCGTTCATCGCCTCCCCGCCACGGTAGGAGCCGCCGATGGCGCTGACGAAGTGGCACTCCCGCCGTGTGGCGGACAGGGCGTGCTCGGAGACCGAGGACACGTTGCGCCCCATGCCCACGGCCACGATGGAGCCGTCGACCAGGATGCGCTCCAGCTCGCTGGCCACCAGCCCTGCCAGCAGTTCGCGCTGCCGGTCGGCATCCTTGTGGTCCACCGCGATCAGCGCGCGCTTGATGTGAAAGCGCTCGGTCAGCTGCCGCTCCAGGTCGGCGGACACCAGCGAATGCGGCCGCACGCGGATCTCGACGATGCCCTCTTCCTGCGCGCGGCGCAGCAGCCGCCCGACGGTGGCGCGCGAGATGCCGAACTCCTTGGACAGTTGGTCCTGCGTGCATCCATCGACGTAGTACAGGGTCGCCAGTCGCGTCAGGTCGCTTTCAGTCAAGGGTGCCTCCAAGGGTGCCGGGAAAGGCGCGCAGTGTAGCGCCGCTCACCGGGCCTCGCCAGCGTGGGGCAGCAGCAGGACCTTGACCGAGTCCATGGAATCGGCCACCCGGATGGCGCTCTCCCAGTCCGACAGCGCATAGCGGTGGGTGACGATGCCCTCGGAGGTGACCAGCCCGCGCGCCAGCAGGTCGATGGCGATGGGGTAGCAATGGGCGCTCAGGTGGGCGCCGCGCAGGTCCAGCTCCTTTTCCTCGCCGATGATGGACCAGTCCACCGTGGTCTCGCGCCCGAAGACGCTGAACTCCACGAAGCGGCCGAGCTTGCGCACCAGGTCCAGCCCCTGCGTCACGCCCGAGGGCGCGCCCGTGGTCTCTATGTACACATCGCAGCCATAGCCGTCGGTCAGTGCGTGCACGATGGCGCGGGCATCCTCGCGCGCGGGGTTGATGGTCACGTCGGCGCCGCAGCGGCGTGCCAGCGCCAGGCGCTGGTCCGACAGGTCCATGACCACCAGCCGGCGCGGCGTCTTCAGGCGCGCCACCTGGGCCATGAGCAGGCCCAGCGTGCCCGCGCCGGCGATGACCACCACATCATCGAGCTGGATGTCGCCGCGGTTGACGGCATGGATGGCGCAGGACAGCGGCTCGGTGATGGCCGCATCCTCGAAGGCCACGCTCTCGGGAATCCGGTGCACCACGGCGCGGGCGGACAGGCGCATGTACTCGGCCATGCCGCCATCGGCCACCTGGCCCTGGAAGCCGTAGACATCGTGTACCTCGCACATCCAACGAAAGCCGGTCCTGCAATAGCGGCAGGCATGGCAGGGCACGATCTGCTCGGCGATCACCCGGTCACCCAGCTGCACGCCGTGGTGCTCCTGCGCGCCCTCGCCCACCTGCACCACATGGCCCCAGAACTCGTGGCCCGCGATCACCGGCGGGCGCACATAGGCGGGGCGGCCTTTTTCCGGATCTCCCCAGAAGCGCGGCGCGCCAGCCCAGCATTTGCAGTCGCCCGCGCAAATGCCGCAGGAAGCCACGCGGATGACCAGCTCGCGCGGCCCGGCCTGCGGACGCGCGACGCGTTCGAGCCGGTAATCCCTGGGGCCGTGGCATACCACGGCCAGCATGTTCGTATCGGCGGCGTCAGGCAGGGTGTTTTGCATGGAATTCTCCCGGGTTGCAGATGGTGGACAGGACGTGGGCGCAGCGCTTCATGCCCTGCGGCGCGAACTGTCGAGCAGCACGGCGCCGACGATGATCACGCCCTTGATCAGCTGCTGGTAGTACGAGGACACGCCCAGCAGGTTCAGCCCGTTGTTGATCACGCCGATGAGCAGCGCGCCGACGACCGTGCCGCCCAGGCTGCCCGTGCCGCCCGACAGGCTGGTGCCGCCGATCACCACGGCCGCGATGGCGTCCAGCTCGTAGGACACGCCGGCCTGCGGCAGCGCCGCCGTGGTGCGCGACGCCAGCAAAATGCCGGCCAGTCCCGCGAGCAGGCCGCTGACCACATAGACCAGCAGCACGATGGCGCGGGTGTTGATGCCACTGGTCTTGGCGCTGCGCAGGTTGCCGCCCACGGCGTAGATGTAGCGGCCATACACGGTGTAGCGCAGCACGAAGACGAACACCGCGACGGCAACGGCAAAGATCACGATGGGCATGGGCACGGGTCCCAGCTGGCCGGCGCCGATGGCAAGAAAGCCGTCGGGCAGCTCGGACACCGGCATGCCGTCGTTGTAGATGTAGGTCAGGCCGCGCGCCGCACTGAGCATGCCCAGCGTGGCCACGAAGGGCGGCACCGCGAACCAGGCCACCAGCAGGCCGTTGACGCCGCCCAGCAGCATGCCCACGCCCAGCCCGGCGCCCACGCTCACCGCCAGCCCCTGGCCATCGGCCGCCAGCCAGGCGCCGACCATGCCGGCCAGCGCCAGGATGGCGCCCACCGACAGGTCGATGCCCGCCGTCAGCACCACGCACGTCATGCCGATGGCCAGGATGCCGTTGATGGAGGTCTGGCGCAGGATGTCGGCCCAGTTGCCCCAGGTCATGAAATGGGGGTTGGCCAGCGCCAGCGCCGCGCACAGTGCAACCAGCGCGATGACCACGCCGTAGCGCTCGCGCAGGCTGCGCAGGTCCAGCGCGCGCCGCCCCAAGAGCGGCGGCGAAGATGCGGCTTGAAGATTCGTCATGGAGGACTCCCGCGTTGATGGAAGAAAGGCGTGGGGCCGGCAGGCCGCTCACTGGATGGAGTAGCCCCCGTCGATGACGATGTTCTCGCCTGTCAGCATGCCGGCGTGCGTACCGGCCAGGAACACGGCCAGCCGCGCCACCTCCTCGGGCTGCGCAAAGCGGCCCGTGGGGATGAGTGCCCGCATGACCTCCCCCACCTGCCCGGCCCAGGCCTTGCGGCCCAGCGGCGTGTCCACCACGGTCGGCGAGATGGCGTTGACGGTAATGCCGTCCGTCGCCCACTCCAGCGCCAGCACGCGCGTCAGCCCTACCAGGCCCGCCTTGCTGGCGCAATAGGCGGCATGGCGCCGGAGCGCGACCACGCTGGCCTGCGAGGCCAGGTTGATGATGCGGCCGTGGCGCTGGCGGCGCATGGCCGGGGCCACCGCCTGGGCCAGCAGCAGCGGCGCCGTGAGGTTGACCGCCAGCGTGCGCTCCCACGCCGCCTCGCTGATTTCGCCGGCCGGCTCCAGCAGCGCCACGCCGGCGCTGTTGACCAGGATGTCGATGCGGCCCGTGGCCTCCAGCACCGTGGCCACCGCCTGCTCCACGCCCTCGGGCCTGGTCACATCCACCGCCAGCGCCAGGTGGCGCCTGGGCTCCGCCAGGCTGGCAGCGGCCACGTCCAGTGCCTGCCGCTCCAGGTCCAGCAGGACGACACGCGCACCGCCTTGGGCGAGCTGCCGGGCAATCGCCAGGCCGATGCCGCCCGCGCCGCCGGTGACCAGGGCCGTGCGGCCGTCGAAGTCCCGCTCCAGGCCGGCGGCGCTCATTTGCGCACCTTCTGCAAGAAGGCGTCGGCATTGGCGGGCACGATGGCGGTCCAGGGCACCTCGTAGGATTTGGCCGTGCCATCGCCCCAGGGCATGGCCTGGGCATACTCGCTCCATACCACCGAGCGCGGCCGGTAGGACGGGCCGACAAGCTGGCGCAGCAGCACATCCAGCGCGCCCTGCGCCTGGGCCTGGGCATCCTGGAAATTGGTGGTCATCTCCCCGCGCTTGACGGCCGTGATGGCGGCGGCCACGCCGTCCACGCCCACCACCGGGATGGTCTTGATATCGATGCCCTTGGTCTTGATGGCCTGTACCGCGCCCAGGGCCTCGTCGTCGTTCTGGGCGATCACGCCCTGGATCTGGCCCGGGAATGCGGTCAGCCAGTTCTCCATCAGTCCCATGGATTCGGCGCGCGACCAGTTGGCGGTCTTGCGCGCCAGCACCTTCACGTCCTTGTGGCGGGCCAGCACCTCGTCATTGCCGCGCGCCCGCTCGATCTGTGCCGACTGGCCTATGGGCCCCTCGATGACGACGATATTGCCCTTGCCGCCGATGGCCTTCATCAATGCCTCGGCCTGCATGCGG
>NZ_JTKZ01000527.1:0-4172 GCF_000799035.1 Delftia sp. ZNC0008 | reverse complement strand
CCGCGTCGGCGCGGGCAATGGCCAGGAAGATGCGGGCGTCGTCCCACTGCAATGAAGTGCTCCTTGGTTTTCCTGGAAAGCCCTTGCGGAGAGCCTTTGCGGAAATGTTTTCCGGAAATGGAAGATCGAAGCGCGATTTTCTCAGTAGGCAAGCCCACCCCGGAAAACCATACTGGCCCCTTGTTTCAGCAAGAGGATATGCAATGCAACAACGCACACTTGGCCACGATCTGCAGGTATCCGCCCTGGGCCTGGGCTGCATGGGCATGAGCGAGTTCTATGGCCCGCGCGACGACGCCCTGGCGCTGCAGGCGCTGGACCATGCCGTGGAGGCCGGCATCGACTTCCTGGACACGGCCGATGTCTACGGGCCGCACCACAACGAGGAGCTGATCGGCCGCTTCCTGGCATCGCGCCGCCCGCGCGTGAAGATCGCCACCAAGTTCGGCATCGTGCGCAAGGCCGGGGAGTACCGGCGCAGCATCGACAACAGCGCGCAGTACGCGCGGCAAAGCTGCGAGGACTCGCTGCGGCGCCTGGGCGTGGAGCGCATCGACCTGTACTACGTGCACCGCGTCGATGCCACGCGGCCCATCGAAGAGACCATGCAAGGCCTGGCGGGCCTGGTGCAGGAAGGCAAGATCGCCCGCATCGGCCTGTGCGAGGTCAGCGCAGCCACGCTGCGCCGCGCCCATGCCGTGCACCCGGTGGCGGCGGTGCAGACCGAGTATTCACTGTGGACGCGCGAGGTGGAGGACGAGGTGCTGCCCGCCTGCCGCGAGCTGGGCGTGGGGCTGGTGGCCTATTCGCCGCTGGGGCGCGGCTTTCTCACGGGACGCTTTCATGGCGGCACGGCCTTCGAGCAGGGCGATTTCCGAGCCAGCCTGCCGCGCTTTCAGCCCGGCAACATCGACACCAACCAGGCCCTGGTGGGTGCCGTATCGGCCCTGGCGCAGCGCAAGGGCAGCACGCCTGCGCAGATCGCCCTGGCCTGGCTGCTGGCCCAGGGGCCGGACGTGGTGCCCATTCCGGGCACCCGGCGCATCGCCCATCTGCAGGACAACCTGGGCGCGCTGTCCGTGGCACTGACGCCCGGCGAGCTGGACGAGCTGCGGCGCGCCAGCGACGAGCTGCCCGTGGCCGGGCAGCGCTATACGGAGGAAGGCATGAAGGGCATCAACGCCTGACGGGCCAGCGGGGGCCGCCGGCTTACCAGGTGACGTCGCTGTTCTCGGCGGCGCTGCGGCGCAGCATGTCGATCATGGGCGCAGCGCGCTGGCGCAGGCTGACGGCATCGCGTGCGCCCGGTGCGGCATTGTCCTGGTCGCCATCCTGCGCATCCTCTTCCTGGTTGGCCTTGCGGCGGGCATCGTCATCGGCCACGGCGGCTTCCAGCGCATCGATGGCGGCCGGGATCTGCTGGACGGTGATGATGCCGCTGGCGCCGGGCGTCTTGCCGACGATCTCCAGGACCTGGCGGCCGTTGGATTCGAGCATGATGACGTCGGCCGTGGCACGGGACTTGAACTTGTAGAGCATGGCTATCCTTTTTCTGTGTGGCGTGTCATGCACTCAGCGGTACATGTACTCGCGGTTGAAAGCATAGTCCGATTGGGCTCCCACCATGGACCCCGACTGCAGCCGTCCGTCGGGATGCGTGCACAGCATCTGGTGCAGGGCGATCCAGCCGCGCTCGAAGCCCATGGCGCAACCCGCCAGATAGAGCCGGTAGGCGCGCAGCACCTTGGCGGCACCTTCGGCATCGGCATGCTGCTCAAGGATACGCTGCGCCTGCGGCAGCTGGGCTTCCAGTGCGTCGGACCAGTTCCACAGCGTGCGTGCGTAGTGGGGCCGCAGGTTCTCCGTGTCCACCATTTCCAGCCCGCTGTGGCCCATGTCGTGCAGCACGCGGCTCACATGCATCAGCTCGCCGCCGGGGAAGATGTAGCGGTCGATGAACTCGCCCATGCCCGCGCCCAGCTGGGTGTTGTCCACGCCGCCCGCGGTGATGCCGTGGATCAGCGCCATGCCGCCCGGGCGCAGCAGGCGGTGCACGGTCTGGAAGTACTCGGGCAGCTGGGCCTGGCCCACATGCTCGAACATGCCCACCGAGCCTATCTTGTCGAAGGGCTGGCCGGGCGCCAGCGCGCGGTAGTCCAGCAGTTGCATGTCCACCCTGCCCTGCAGGCCGCGCTCGGCAATCAGCTGCTGCACATGGCGGTGCTGGTTGTGCGAGAGCGTGATGCCCGTGGCCGTGACACCGTAATGCTCGGCCGCCCACAGCAGCAGCGCGCCCCAGCCCGCGCCGATGTCCAGGAAACGCTCGCCGGGCCGCAGGTCCAGCTTGCGGCAGATGTGGTCGAGCTTGGCCTCCTGGGCCTGGGCCAGCGTCATCTGCGGATCGCGGAAGTAGGCGCAGGAATAGACGCGGCGCGGGTCCAGCCACAGGCCGTAGAAGTCGTCGGAGATGTCGTAGTGGAACTGGATCTGCTGGGCGTCGCGCGCCAGCGTGTGCGCGGCCATGGAGCGCATGCGGGCCATGGCATGCACCCACCAGTGCGATGTGCCGCGCACCGGATCGGATTGCAGCAGGCTGGCGGCCACCGCCATCACGTCGCGCATGCGGCCATCGATGCGTACCAGCCCCTCCACGATGGCACTGCCCAGTGTCCCTATCTGCCCCGCCGCCAGGCTGGCCATGGCCGCCATGGACTGGAAATGCAGCACCACCTGCGCATCCGCAGGACCGGCGCGCTGGCCGGACGGCAGGATCACGGCCACGGGAACAGGGAGAGACGCCAGCCGCGCCTCGATGGAGCTCAGCACTTGTGTCATGGCGTTCATTTTTGACAGCAAGCCGCACTGCGTCAATCGCAGCCTGGGCTGTGCATGGCGGGGCATGGCGCCCCGCCACAGAAGGGGCGATCAGGCGATCAGCTGCCTGTAGTCGCGCCGTGTCTGGTCACTCACCGAAGCAAGCACTTGCTCGAAGGGCGTCTTGTGCCGTGCGACCAGCCGCAGGGATGCCACGGCGCGCGATTTGCAAAACCAATGACAGGTGTACTGCATGAGCAACAGCTCGGCCGTCATCATGAAGGCGCGCGCACGGCGTTCTTCCTCGGTGGCGCTGTCGGCCACGCGCACGGAGGCAATGCCGCGCGCATGCAGCTGCATGGCTTCGCGCAGATCGAAGCCGGACGACGGGAACAGCCGGTCCAGATAGGGCAGCGCCACGGGCAGCGTGCTCACGCGCGTGAGCTGCGGATCGGCCGAGGCCATTTCCTTGGCAAAGCGCTGGAACTGCTCGACCAGGCTGGTTTCGGTGTTGTCCAGCACGGTCCAGATCTGGGCGCGGCGCTGCTCGTCGTTCTCGCCCAGGGCGCGCAGATAGCCTTCGATCAGGCCGCCCATCAGCTTCTCTATCTGGAAACGCCCCAGATACTGGGCCAGCAGCAGGGTATGCCGGCGCTGCTCCTGCGTCTTGAGAAGGTAGATTGCGATGAAGACAATGATCGCCAGCGTGAAGAAGTCCATGAAAGCAGCAAGGGGGCCAAGGGTGCGTGAAGGCTTGAGTGTAGTCAGGCGCGGCCTGCCCGCGATTTTGGCGGGCATAGGCCTGCTGCTGGGCGGCTGTGCCAGCACGGGGGCCGGCGGCGACGGCCTGGGCTATTACTGGCAAAGCCTGCGCGGCCAGATACACCTGCTGCAGGCCAGCCGCCCCATTGACGACTGGCTGCAGGACGACAACCTGGCACCCGCGCTGCGCGAGCGCCTGCTTGCGGCCCAGCGCATGCGCAGCTTCGCCGTGCAACGGCTGGGCCTGCCCGACAACGCCAGCTACCGCCGCTACGCCGATCTGCAGCGGCCCTTTGCCGTGTGGAACGTGGTGGCCGCGCCGCCCGACAGCCTGGAGCTGCACCGCTGGTGCTTTCCCGTGGCCGGCTGCGTGGGCTACCGGGGCTACTTTTCCGAGGCAGACGCCGTGGCCCAGGCCCGGCTGCTGGCCGACCAGGGCCTGGAGTCCGGCAGCTACGGCGTGCCCGCCTATTCCACGCTGGGCTACCTGAACTGGCTGGGGGGCGATCCGCTGCTCAACACCTTCGTGGGCTGGGGCGAGGGCGAGTTCGCCGGCCTGCTGTTCCATGAGCTGGCCCACCAGGTGGTCTACGCGG
>NZ_JTKZ01000655.1:0-6928 GCF_000799035.1 Delftia sp. ZNC0008 | reverse complement strand
CCGCAAGATGCCCCGTGTTGCCGTTGCCCGCCGAGCCGAAGGTGAGCTTGCCGGGGTTGGCCTTGGCGGCCTGGATGAGTTCCTGGATGTTCTTTGCCGGCAGCTTGCCGCTGGCCGCAACCACCATGGGCAGGTTGGCCACCAAAGACACGGGCGCGAAGTCGCGGCGGGTGTCGTAGGGCAGCTTGGGATAGAGGCTGTCGTTGATGGCATGGGCGGCCAGCACCATGAGCACGGTGTAGCCATCGGGCCTGGCGCGCGCCACGTATTGCGAGGCCAGCGTGCCGCCTGCGCCGGGCTTGTACTCCAGCACCACGGGCTGGCCCAGCTGCTGCTGCAGCTGCACGGCCAGCGGGCGGCCCAGCAGGTCGGCACTGCCGCCGGGTGGATAGGGAATGACCAGCTGGATGGGCTTGGCAGGCCAGGCCTCGGCAGCATGGGCGAGATGGGTGGCCGGGGCCAGCAGGGCGCAGGTCGCCAGGGCCAGGCAGGACAGCAGGCGGCGGCGCGGGAGTGGGTGCATGGGCATGGGCATGGGGGGACTCCGTTTCATGAAGAGGACAGGGCGCCGGCCTGGTACTGCTCGCGCAGCGCGCGCTTGAGCACTTTGCCGATCTCGCTGCGCGGCAGGCTGGCGGCCAGCCGCAGCTCGGCCACGCGCTGGGTCTTGCCCACGCGGGCGTTGAGCCATTCGCGCAGCTCGGCGGCCGAGGGTGTGGCATCGGGGCGCGCCACGGCGTAGGCCACGGGGGTCTCGCCCCAAGCATCGGAGGGCACGCCGATCACTGCGCATTCGGCCACCTGCGGGTGCTGCAGCAGCACGGACTCGATGTCGCTCGGGTAGACGTTGAAGCCGCCCGTGATGATCATGTCCTTCTTGCGGTCGCCCAGCACGATGAAGCCGTCCTCGTCCAGGCGGCCCACGTCGCCGCTGCGGATGAAGCGCAGGCCCTGGGCATCGAACCATTCGGCCTCCTGCGTCTTGTCGGGCAGGCGGTGGTAGCCGCTCATCATCCCGGCCGAGCGGCCCACGATCTCGCCCTGCTCGCCGTGCGGCAGTTCGCGGCCCTGCTCATCGATGAAGCGGATGTCGGCGCCCGGCCCTGGCCTGCCCACGGTGTGCAGCTTGTCGGGGAAGTCATGGCAGTGCAGCTCGCAGCGCACGCCGCCTTCGGTCATGCCGTAGTACTCGATGAGCCGTCCGGGCCAGCGGCGCAGCACCTCGGCCTTGAGCGCGGGATGGAACGGCGCGCTGGTGCAGAACTTGTGCCGCAGGCGGCTCAGGTCGGCGCTGTCGAACCCCGGGCACTGCATCAGCCGCTGGTACTGCACGGGCACGAGCATGGTGTGGGTGGCATGGTGGCGCTCGGCCAGTTCCAGGTAGTGCGCCGCGTCGAACTTGCGCATCAGCACCAGGGTGCCGCCCAGCCCCAGGGTGGGCAGGGCCGCGACCAGGGTGGTGTTGGAGTACAGCGGCGTGGCGCACAGCGAGACGGCATCGGGCCCGTAGCCGTTGTGGATGGCGCGCTGCACATGGGCCCAGCGCATGGCCCAGGACTGGACGATGCCCTTGGGCACGCCCGTGGTGCCCGAGGAGTAGATGACGTTGAAGGGCCAGTCGGGCTGGGGGTGGATGGGCGTGGGTGCCGTGCCATGGTCCGCTTCGTCCGCAGCCAGCCATTGCGACCACAGAATGCCGGCTTCGGCAGCGCCGTCCAGGGCCACGCATTGCAGATCCTGTCCGGCCTGCAGCGGCCATTGCGCGGCGGTTTCCGCGTCGCGCAGTACCAGCCGGGCGCCGCAGTTGTCCAGCATGGCGCTCAGGTGGCCGGCCGTGGCCAACGGGGCCAGCGGCGCCACGGCCACGCCCGCGCGCAACGCACCCAGGAAGGCCAGCACGTACTCGGGCGAGCTGCCCGCGCAGATGGCCACCACGTCGCCGGGGCCCAGGCCCTGGCGTTGCAGGCGCAGGGCCACGCGGTCCATGCCCAGGCGCAGCGCGGCGTAGTCGAGGCTGCGGCCATCCATGGCCAGGGCGGTGTGGCGGGGGCGCTGGCTGGCCTGCAGCGCGACGAGTTCGGGCAGCGAGCCAAAGGGCTGGCGCAGCAGGGCGGCGATGTCTTCTTGCATGGGGGGGCGGACGGGAGGGGAGAACTATTCCAGCGACAGGCCTGCGGCCTTGACGATCTGGGCCCAGCTCTTGCGTTCCTGGGCGATGAAGGCGTCGTACTCGGCCGGTGTCTCGCCACCGGGCACGCCGCCCAGGTCGGCAAAGCGCTGGCGCACCTCGGCCGTCTGCATGGCGCGCCGGGCCGACTGCTGGATGCGCTCGACCACGGCATCGGGCGTGCCGGCAGGGGCCAGCAGGCCGAACCAGGCCGTGACCTGCATGGGCACGCCGGCCTCGGTCATGGTGGGCACCTCGGGCAACTGGGCCGAGCGCGTGGCGCTGGTGATGGCCAGCGCGCGCCTGATGTGCGGCATGGAGCTGGGCAGGTTGTCGATCATGTAGTCCACCTGCTGGCCCAGCAGCGCCGTGACCGCAGGCGCGGCCCCGGGAAAGGGCACGAGCGTGACCTCGATGCCGGCCTTCTGGCGGAACATCTCCGAGGACATGTGCGGCGACTGGCCCACGCCCGAGGTGGACACGTTCAGGCGCCGGGTCCTGGCCAGCTCCACCAGCTCGCGCACGCTGCGCACGGGCGAATCGGCATGGACCACGAGGATGTTGGGCACGGAGATCACATTGGTGATGCCGCGCAGATCGCTTTCCTTGTAGCTGAGCTGCTTGTACAGGCTGAAATTGATGGCCACCGGGCCGATGTTGCCCATGAGCAGCGTGTAGCCATCGGGCCTGGCGCGCGCCACCTGGGCCGTGCCGATGCTGCCGCCGCCCCCGCCCTTGTTCTCCACCACCACCGAGGTGCCCAGGTCCTTGCCCATCTTCTCGGCCAGCACGCGCGCGGCAATGTCCGTGGTGCCGCCAGCGGCGGCCGGCACCACGATGGTGATGGGGCGTTCAGGCCAGGCCGCCGCCAGCGCGGCGGCAGGAGCCAGGGAGAAAAAAGGCAAAGCGGCCAGCAAGGCCAGCAGGCTGCGGCGGACGGTCATGGGCAGTCTCCAGTTCACTGCCCGCAACGATAGAAAACCCTGGGCCCCAGGGCACCAGGGTTTGACTGGAGATCCGCTTCGCCATTCGGAAACCCGCGCTTAGGCCTACTGGAACGGGTGCTAACCCCTTGCCAGCACCAGAAAAGAGCCCAAGAAAAAAGGCGCCGAAGCGCCTTTCATTGACCGTGTGGTGCACAGCGCCAAAAACTGGCGCGGCCCAAGTCAGGGACACCGAGCAAGGGCCGCCCTGCCGTGAGGGTGTCGTCCCCCTCCCTTGCGAAGCAAGCAGAGAGGGGGAAGGCGCGTCAGCGCCTCAGGGGGTGATCAAGGATACAGTCCTCGCATTTCGCGCGCATGCAGGATGCGCTGGCAGGCCACGATGAAGGTGGCGGTGCGCAGCGTCACGCCGTGCTGCTGGGCCACCTGCCAGATGGCCGCGAAGGCGTCCTGCATGATGCGCACCAGGCGGGCGTTGATCTCGTCCTCGCTCCAGAAGAAGCTGGAGAAGTCCTGCACCCATTCGAAGTAGCTCACCGTCACGCCGCCGGCATTGGCCAGCACGTCGGGCAGCACCAGCACGCCCTTTTCGGTCAGGATGTCGTCGGCCTCGGTGGTGGTGGGGCCGTTGGCACCCTCGATCACCATCTTGGCCTTGATCTTGCCGGCGTTGTCCTTGGTGATCTGGCCTTCCAGTGCGGCGGGGATCAGGATGTCGCAGTCCACGCCCCAGAAATCGGCAGCGTCCATGGCCTCGGCGCCGTCAAAGCCGCCCACGCCGCCCTTGGCGGCCACGTGGGCCAGCAGGGCCGTCACATCCATGCCGTTGGCGTTGCGGATGGTGCCGGTGTGGTCCTGCACGGCCACGACCTTGGCGCCCGCGTCGGCGAACAGCTTGCCGGCCGTGCCGCCCACGTTGCCGAAGCCCTGCACGGCAATGCGCGCGCCCTGGACCGACAGGCCGGTCAGCTTGGCCGCTTCCACGCCCACGGTGAACACGCCGCGGCCGGTGGCCTCGACACGGCCCAGCGAGCCGCCCAGGTCCACGGGCTTGCCCGTGACCACGCCGGTGGCGGTGGCGCCGGTGTTCATGGAGTAGGTGTCCATCATCCAGGACATGATCTGGCCGTTCGTGTTGACGTCAGGCGCTGGAATGTCCTTGGAGGGGCCGATCAGCAGGCCGATCTCGCTGGTGTAGCGGCGCGTCAGGCGCTCCAGCTCACCGCGCGACAGCGTCTTGGGATCGACACGGATGCCGCCCTTGGCGCCGCCGTAGGGCACGTTGACGGCCGCGTTCTTGACCGACATCCAGGCCGACAGGGCCATGACTTCGGACAGGGTCACGTCCTGGTGGAAGCGCACGCCGCCCTTGCCGGGGCCGCGGCTCAGGTTGTGCTGCACGCGGTAGCCTTCGTAGTGGGCGATGGTGCCGTTGTCCAGCTCGATCGGCACATCGACGATCAGGATGCGCTTGGGGCGCTTGAGGGTTTCGACCCAGCGGGCGAGATGGCCCAGGTAGGGGGTGACGCGATCGACCTGCTGCAGGTAATTGCCCCAGGGGCCGAGGTGATCGGCCTGCAGGTAGGAAGGGATGGCGTGGTTGGTAACGCCGGCCGAAGCGGGTTGCTGCATGGTGGTTCCACACAAGAGTTGTCTGAGGGTTTTGAGCTTATTCCCGGGGCTATGCGCTGTCCAACGCCTTATGCGCGAGAGCCTTATGCATTTAATGCATAACCATGGGATCGCCTTGTCCAGCGGACAATCGGGGCCGCTTGCGACCCTCCGATGCACTCCAAGAAAGCCGCTCCATGACGAACACGCCCCGCACTCCCACATCCTTGGCCCATGCGCTGCTCCAGGCGCGCCACAGCGGCGAATTGCTGGATGCCGACGACTGGGCCGACGTGGTGCGCGCGCCCGCAGATGCGCAGGCCGTGCAGGCCGCCATGGCGCCCGCCCTGGGCTGGCGCGTGGCTGGCAGCCAGCAGGGACCGGGCCGCGTTCCGGGCTATTGGAAGTCTGGCGCGCCGCGCCGCGATGCCCCGCTGACCCATGCGCCGCTGCCCGAAGAAGGCGTCTGGGCCAGTCCTTCGGTGGCCGGTGGCGCGCCGCTGCAACCTGCGCGGCATCGAAGCCGAGATCGCCCTGCGCCTGGGCCGCGAGGTGACGGCCGAGATGGCTGCCGCGTTGCAGCCCGGCGATGGGCTGGAGCTGATCGACGGCATCACCGCCGCCATCGAGGTGGTGGATACGCGCTGGCGCCAGCACCTGAAGGCGCCGCCGCTGCTGCTGGCCGCCGACGGCCTGTGCCATGGCGCCCTGGTGCTGGGGCCGTGGCAGGACGCTTCGCGGCTGCTGCCGCGCGAGTCGCCGCGGGACTGGTCTGCCCAGGTCTGCCGGTTGCGCGTGGGTGCGGCGCCGCTGCAGGCGTTCACCGGAACGCATCCGCTGGGCGATCCGCTGTGGCTGCTGGCCGGCTGGTTGCAGGAGCTGGTGCGCCGCTATGGCAACGTGCCCGCAGGCACGGTGGTGACCACGGGCACATGGAATGGCCTGGCCTTTGCCCACGCTGGCGACCTGGTGGTGGCCGAGCTGGACGGCATCGCCGAGGCCCGCCTGCAGCTGTGAGGCTTCAGGCAGGCCATCGAGTGATCAGGTGATCTTGTAGTCCTTGAGGGCCGGATCGCCCTCGGGAAAGCGCAGGTCCAGGTTGCGCAGCACCTCGCGCAGCAAGGTGGCGATCATGAGGTTGCGGTGCGTCTTGGAGTCGGCCGGCACGATGGTCCAGGGCGCCCAGGGCGTATGCGTGGCGCCCAGCAGCTGGCCGTAGGCCTGCTGGTAGTCCTTCCACTGCGTGCGCACCTTCATGTCGTTCTCGTCGAACTTCCAGTGCTTGGCCGGGTCGTCCAGGCGCTCCTGCAGGCGCATGCGCTGTTCGTCGGCGCTGATGTGCAGCAGGAACTTGACGACCACGGTGCCCGTCTCGCTGAGCATGCGCTCGAAGTCGTTGATGTGGGCAAAGCGCTGGCGCTGCTGCTCGGGTGTGATCCAGCCGTTGACCACGGGCACCAGCACGTCCTCGTAATGGCTGCGGTTGAAGACCGTGATTTCGCCAGCGGCAGGCACCTGCTGGTGGATGCGCCACAGGTAGTCATGGGCGCGCTCGGCCTCGGTGGGGGCCTTCCAGCCCACGGCGTGCACGCCCAGCGCACTCATGCGGCCGAAGACGCCACGGATGGTGCCGTCCTTGCCCGCCGTGTCCGTGCCCTGCAGCACGACCAGCAGCTTGTAGCGGCGGTCGGCGTACAGCAGGTTCTGCAGCGCATCCAGCTCCTCGGCCAGGGCCTCGACGGCGACCTTGTCCTCGGCCTTGCCGTTGCCATTGGAAAAGGGCTTGGCGCCCGGGTCGAAGTCGGCCAGGGCAATGGGCTTGTCCTTGTCCTTGTCGGACCTGGCGGAGCGCGGCTGCCACTGTTCCCAGAGCTTTTGCACGGCCGCATCGCGGCTGGAGAAAGGGTTGGAGGCGTCCATGGATAGAGCGGTGGGTGAGGTGGAATGTCAGGGCCGGGCGCGAATGGATTGCACCTGCAGTTGCGGCTGCGCCATCGAAGTCGCGGCGCCAGCGGCGGGCCTGGGACCGGGCTGGCCCCGGACTTCCACGTTCTGCCGCTGCCACTGCGTGATCTGCTCGGCGCTCAGGCCCTGGAGCTGCCAGGTCTCGCCGGAGGTGGTCTGCAGCACGGGCTGCTCATGGGGCGCATTGCCGCGCAGCACCAGACGGCCTTGCAGGGTCAGGGGCTGGCTTGGTTCAGCCACGCGG
>NZ_JTKZ01000211.1:6480-11120 GCF_000799035.1 Delftia sp. ZNC0008 | reverse complement strand
TGATGGCCGTGGGCGGGGCCATTGCCACGGCGCCCGACATGCACCGTTTTCTGGTCGATGGCCATGGCTGGCTCAGTGAGGCGCAGTTCAGCTCCTCCATCGCCATTGCCCAGGCGGCGCCCGGGCCCAATGTGCTGTTCATCGCCCTGCTGGGATGGAACCTGGGCCTGAACGCAGGCGGAGGCACGGGCCTGCTGGCCTGGGCCTTTGGAGCACTGGGGGTGACCATCTGCATGATCGGCATCCTCTTGCCCAGTTCGCTGCTGGCCTGGCAGGCATCGCGCTGGGGCCAGCGCAACAGGAACCGGCGCGGCGTGCGGGCCTTCAAGCAGGGCATGGGCCCTCTGGTCATCGGCCTGCTGCTGGCCACGGGCTGGCTGCTGGGCACGGGCAGCGGCCGCCCCGCCCAGGATTGGCGCCTGTGGCTGCTGACCCTGGTCTGCGCCCTGCTGGTCTGGCGCACGCGCATCCACCTGCTGTGGCTGCTGGGCGCCGGCGCGGCGCTGGGAGCGCTGGGCTGGATCTGAGCGGATGCGCGAGAGGGAGGGGACTGCCCCGGTTGTGCGTCAAAAGAAGCCGCCATGGCGCAAGCCCCTTCCCTCCCCCTGGGCCGCGTCAGGCGGCCTGCCCCTCCGCCTTCAGTCGCCCAGCAGCAGCGGGAGCACCTGTGCCGACGGGCCGCGCAGGCATTGGTGGGCCGCGTCATCCAGCTCGGACGGTGCGGGATTGATCACGGCCACATGTGCGCCCGCCCTGCGTGCGATTCGCGCCAGCCCTGCAGCCGGGTACACGGCGCCCGATGTGCCCACCACCAGCAGCACATCGCAGTGCTGCACCGCCGCCTCGGCGGCCTGCCACACGCCCATGGACAGGGACTCGCCGAACCAGACCACGCCCGGGCGCACCAGGTTGCCGCAGACGGCGCACTGCGGCGGCTCGCCCGGCTTCACCTGGGCCAGATCGCAGCATGCGCGCGGCCTTTCCAGCCATCGGTCCCGCATCAGCTCACCATGCAGGCACAGCACGCCGGGGCTGCCTGCGCGCTGGTGCAGGCCATCGACGTTCTGCGTGACCAGCGTCATGCGGCCCGGGTGGCGCAAGGCCCATTGCGCCAGCGCATGGTGGCCGGCGTTGGGCTGCACCGCAGCCACGGCTTCGCGCCGGTGCGCATACCACTGCCAGACGCGCTGCGGATGCGCGCGAAAGCCTGCCTCGCTGGCCATGTCCTGCGGGTTGAACTGTGCCCAGTAGCTGTTCTTGTCGTCGCGAAAGGTGGGTACGCCGGATTCGGCGCTGACGCCTGCGCCCGTGAGCACCGCGATATGGGCTGCACGCGCGATGCGGTCGCGCAGCTCGCCCTGGCCGGCCAGTTCAGGCTCGGCGGGGGAAGGCGAGGAAAGGGAATGTTCGTCGGGCATCGGGGCGGCGATGGAAAAAATGGCAGGCCATTGTGAGGCAGTGTCGCCCCGCCACGCATCAAATGCCTTTTTCCACCATCTCCAGCAGGCGCAGCGCCAGCGCGCGCCGCTGCTCGGCGGTGGCGTGGCGCAGCGGCCCGTCTATCACCAGCAAGGCCATGCCGTGCACCGCGGACCAGGCCAGGAACTCGGCCTGGGGCCGGCGCTCGGCAGGCAGCACGCCGGCCTCGGCCATGCTGTCCAGCGCATAGCCCAGCAGCTCGAACGGGTTCAGTCCCATGGCCGCTGCACGCGTGGTGTCGGGCGGCAGGTCCACGTCGTACTCGACCGAAGCAAAGGCCGTGCGAAACCAGCCGGTCTCCGTCTGGGCAAAGCCCAGATAGCCGCGCCCCACGGCGGCCAGCAGCGCGCGTGAGCGCTGCAGCACATCGGGCAGGGTGCGCGCCTGGGCCATTTCGGCCTCGATGGCTGCGGCCAGTGCGCCCAGGGCCGCAGCGCGCACGGCATCAAACAGCGCTTGGCGGTTGGCAAAGTGACGATAGGCTGCATTGGGCGCCACGCCCGCCCGGCGCGTGGCCTCGCGCAGCACGATCGCCTGGGGACCGCCTTCACGCGCCAGCGCCAGGCCAGCCTCGACCAGGGCCTGGCGCAGGTCGCCATGGTGATATGACTCACGCCTGACACGTCGCTGCGTCACTGTTTTGCTTCCTTTTTTCTGCGTGGCCACATCACCCGAGAGGGAAGACAGCCCTGCCCCGCCGATTTACAGCTTGACACCGAAGCTGACAGCGCTTGATGTGGACAGCGTCCATTTTAGTCCCTAGCATATGTGAACGGCGTACACACGCCGGGCAGAAATCGATAAAAAGCCGGCATCAAACGGCATAAAACGGTTATCACCGTCACCAAGGAGACAAGCATGGCTTTGCACACCGGCCGCATACAGCCCTGCCTCTGGTTCGACAACCAGGGCGAGCAGGCGGCGCGCTTCTATACGGAAGTCTTTCCCGATTCCCGCATCACGGCCATTGCGCGCTACGGCGAAGCAGGCCACGACATCCACGGCAGGCCGGCGGGCAGCGTGATGACGGTGCAATTCGAGCTGGAAGGCCAGCCCTTTCTGGCGCTCAACGGCGGCCCCATGTTCCGCTTCAACGAGGCCGTCTCGCTGATGGTCAGTTGCGATACACAGGACGAGATAGACCACTACTGGGGCGCCCTGTCCGAGGGCGGCGACCCGGCGGCGCGTCAATGCGGCTGGCTCAAGGACCGCCATGGCCTGTCGTGGCAAATCGTTCCGTCCCAGATGGCGAACTGGATGGGAGGCCCCGACATGGCCGCCGCCCAGCGCGTGATGCAGGCCCTGCTGGGCATGCAAAAGCTGGACATCGCCGCTCTTGAGCGCGCGCATGACGGCGGCTGAAGCCTCCTGGTCCCCTCCTCCCGTCGTCCCGTCCTCCCGTTCCTCCACTCCCCTCGCCACCGTCCCTCCCAGGAGCGTTCCATGCAATTCATCCCCTATCTGAACTTCAACGGCAACTGCGCCGAGGCCTTCGCCTTCTACGCCAGGCTGTTCGGCGGCACCATCGTGCACCAGAGCACCTTTGGCGAGACGCCGGGCATGGAGCAGATGCCCGAGGCCGACAAGCGCCTGATCATGCATGCCCACCTGCAGGTCAAGGACCAGGCGCTGATGGCCTCGGACGCCACCGACAACTGCGGTGGCGGCGGCTACCAGCAGGCCCAGGGCATGTGGATCTCGATCGGCGTGGACGACGCCACCGAAGGCGGCCGCATCTTCAACGCGCTGGCCGAGGGCGGCAAGGTGACCATGCCCTTCCAGGCCACGTTCTGGTCGCCGGGCTTTGGCATGGTGACGGACCGCTTCAACACACCCTGGATGGTCAACGTCAAGGGCGAGGCCTGAACAAGGCCGGCCGACACATTGCCTCTGTCACCCACGAAGGAGTCCTCATGAACGCCAATCCCGTCGTCTGGTTCGAGATCCATGTGCAGGACATGGCGCGTGCGCGCCGGTTCTATGAAACCGTCTTCCAGGGCAAGCTGGAGCACCTGCCCGCGCCCGATGGCTCCGACAGCCAGGAGATGCTGTCCTTTCCGATGGACATGACAGGCCCCGGCGCGAGCGGAATGCTGGTGCGGATGGACGGCGCACCTTCCGGCGGCGGCGGCACGCTGGTCTATTTCGGCTGCGAGGACTGCGCCATAGAACAGGGGCGCGTCGAGGCCGCAGGCGGGCGCATCGAGCAGGCCAAATTCTCCATCGGCCCCAACGGCCACTGCGCCGTCGTGGTGGACACCGAGGGCAACCGCATCGGCCTGCACTCCATGCAATGAGGAGCACCATGACAGCACAAGACCTTCCCGAACACGCCAACGACCTGGTGCTCACGCGCCTGTTCGACATCCCCGCCGACAGGCTCTACCGCTGCTGGACCGAGCCGGCGCTGATCCAGCAATGGTTTGCACCCAGCCCCTGGAGCGTGGCCCGGGTGGACAACGACGTGCGGCCCGGCGGCCACAGCCTCATCGTCATGCGCAGCCCCGAAGGCCAGGAGATGCCCGGCAGCGGTGTTTACCTGGAAGTCATTCCCAACCGGCGCCTGGTCTTCACCGACGCCTTCACCCAAAGCTGGGTGCCAGCCGACAAGCCCTTCATGACGGGCATCGTCACCTTCGACCCCGAAGGTAGCCAGACCCGCTATACCGCCCGGGTGCGCCATTGGAATGCCGCCGACCGCGCCCAGCACGAGGCCATGGGCTTTCACAGCGGCTGGGGCCAGTGCGCAGACCAGTTGGCGGAACTCGCAGCCCGGCTCTGACGCCGGTTTTCACCAGGAGAGCACCATGCACTACATCGACGGATTCGTACTGCCCGTTCCCCGGGCCAACCTGCAGGCCTACCGCGAGGTGGCCGAGGCCGCAGGCAAGGTCTGGATGGAATACGGCGCGCTGCAGTACTGGGAATGCGCGGGCGACGACGTGCCCATGGGCAAGCTGACCTCGTTTCCCCAGGCCGTGCAGCTCAAGGAAGGCGAGATCGTGTTCTTTTCATGGATCGTCTATGCCTCGCGCGCGGAGCGCGACCGCATCAATGCCGCCGTCATGAAGGACCCGCGCATTGCCTCCATGGACCCGGCCACCATGCCCTTCGACGCCAAGCGCATGTTCTGGGGCGGCTTCGAGAGCGTGGTGGAGCTG
>NZ_JTKZ01000211.1:0-6470 GCF_000799035.1 Delftia sp. ZNC0008 | reverse complement strand
GGCCGCGCTGGCGCAGCGCCTCGTACAGGCACACGCCGCTGGCCACGGACACATTGAGGCTGGAGACGGCACCCATCATGGGAATGCCGATCAGCTCGTCGCAGGTCTTGCGCGTGAGCTGGCGCATGCCGTCGCCTTCTGCGCCCAGCACCAGGGCCGTGGGGCCCTTGAGGTCCACCTCGTACAGGGTCTTGGGCGCATCGTCGCTGGTGCCGATGATCCAGATGTCGCGCTCCTTGAGCTCGTTGAGCGTGCGCGCCAGATTGGTGACCATGAAATAGGGCACGGTCTCGGCCGCGCCGCTGGCCACCTTGGCCACGGTGGCGTTCACGCCCACCGCATGGTCCTTGGGGGCAATCACCGCATGGGCGCCTGCGCCATCGGCCACACGCAGGCAGGCGCCGAGGTTGTGCGGATCGGTCACGCCGTCCAGCACCAGCAGCAGCGGGTTGCTGACGCCATCGGCCTCCAGCTGCTCCAGCAGTTCATCCAGCGAATGCACCTGTGCCACCGCCTCCACGCGCGCGGCCACGCCCTGGTGGCCGTGGCTGCCGGCGAGCTTGGCCAGGCGTTCACCGTCGGCCTCGATCAGCCGGACGCCGGCCGACTTGGCGCGGTCGAGGAACTGGCGCATGCGCGCATCACGGCGCGTGGCCTCGTAGTAGACCTCGATGATGGATTGGGGCGCGGTCTTCATGCGCACGCCGACGGCGTGGAAGCCGAAGAGAACTTTGGGGGACGACATGGGGCGCGATTATCCCGCCAATTGGGCGCAGCCCCGGCACCCGCCGGACGA
This sequence comes from Delftia sp. ZNC0008, assembly GCF_000799035.1. Taxonomy (NCBI): domain Bacteria; kingdom Pseudomonadati; phylum Pseudomonadota; class Betaproteobacteria; order Burkholderiales; family Comamonadaceae; genus Delftia; species Delftia sp. ZNC0008. The sequence continues at coordinate 5,674 of NZ_JTKZ01000211.1, read as the reverse complement.
AGCCCGTCTGCACGCAACGGCTCCTGTGGTTTTTACGTAGCCGCTACACTGCGCGGGTTGGCCGCTTTCCAGCGGGCCCCTCTCATTGCGGCATGCACCGAAGCCACGGGCATGCCGCTTTGCATTTTTCATCGCCCTGTTTTTCCATTTCTTTCTCAACCATCATGCTCAAAGCCTTTCTTGCCTGGCTTGCCCGCACCAGCCTGGTGGGCCAGATCGCCATCAGTCTGGTCGCCGGCGGCCTGTTGGCCTGGCTCTGGCCCGAGGCCGCCCAGTCCGTATCCCTGCTGGGGACGCTGTTCATCTCCGCCCTCAAGGCCGTTGCACCTGTCCTGGTGCTGCTGCTGGTGGTCTCGGCCACCAGCAACCACCGGCCCGGCCACGCCACGCAGATACGGCCCATCCTGTGGCTGTATGTGCTGGGCACCTTTGCCGCGGCCGTGGTGGCCGTGGTGGCCAGCATGGCCTTCCCGTCCACCATCCAGTTCAAGGACGCCGCCCCCGCCCAGGGCGCGCCTGGGCGCATTGGTGAAGTGCTGATGGCCCTGGTGCAAAGCGCCTTCGACAACCCGGTACGCGCGCTGATGAATGCCAACTACATCGGCATCCTTGCCTGGGCAGTGGCCATGGGCCTGGCCCTGCGCCACGCCTCTGAGACCACGCGCGCCGTGATGCATGACCTGGGCCAGGCCATCACCCGCGTGATCCAGGGCGTGATCCGCCTGGCGCCGCTGGGCATCTTCGGCCTGGTGGCGGGCACCTTTGCCCAGTCGGGCCTGGAAAAGCTGCTGGACTATGCCCACCTGCTGGCCGTGCTGCTGGGCTGCATGCTCTTCGTGGCCCTGGTGGTCAATCCGTTCATCGTCTGGACGCAGACGCGCCGCAATCCCTATCCCCTGGTGCTGACCTGCCTGCGCGAGAGCGCGGTCACGGCCTTCTTCACGCGCAGCTCGGCCGCCAACATCCCGGTGAACCTGGCGCTGGCCAAGCGCCTGGGCCTGGATGAGGACACCTACAGCGTCTCCATCCCGCTGGGCGCCACCATCAACATGGCCGGCGCCGCCGTCACCATCAGCGTGCTCTCGCTGGCTGCGGCCCATACCCTGGGCATCCAGGTCGATCTGCTGACCGCCATCTTGCTGTGCGTGGTGTCCGCGGTGTGCGCCTGCGGCGCCTCGGGCGTGGCCGGTGGCTCGCTGCTGCTGATTCCGCTGGCCTGCAGCCTGTTCGGCATCTCCAACGATCTGGCCATGCAGGTGGTGGGCGTGGGCTTTGTGATCGGCGTGATCCAGGACTCGGCCGAAACCGCACTCAACTCCTCCACGGACGTGATCTTCACGGCCGCGGCCTGCGAGGCGGCCGGGCGGCGCGAAGCTGTCGCCGCCTGAGGTCCTGCCACTGGTTGCAGCCGCTTGACCCGGCGGCCGATCAGGCCGCCAGCGCCTGCCCCTCTTCGATGCTGGCGACGCGGCCGGCCTCGATGGTCACGCGCCGCTCGCAGCGCGCGGCGATGGCTCGGTCATGCGTGACCATGACCAACGTGGTGCCGCGCTCACGGTTGAGCGCGAACATCAGCTCCATGATGGTTTCGCCGGTCGCAAAGTCCAGGCTGCCCGTGGGCTCGTCGGCCAGCAGCACGGCGGGCTCGACCACGAAGGCGCGGGCCAGCGCCACGCGCTGCTGCTCGCCGCCCGACAGCAGCTTGGGATAGTGGCCCAGGCGCTGGCCCAGCCCCACGCGCTCCAGCATTTCGGTGGCGCGGCGGCGGGCGTCGCGGCTGCCGGCCAGCTCCAGCGGCAGCATCACGTTCTCCAGCGCCGTCAGATTGCCCAGCAGCTGGAAGCTCTGGAAGACAAAGCCCAGCTTCTGCGCACGCACGGCAGCGCGCGCATCCTCGTCCAGCGCAAACATGTCCTGGCCCTGCAGCCGCACCGTGCCGCGCGTGGGCGTATCCAGGCCTGCGAGTATGGACAGCAGCGTGCTCTTGCCCGAGCCCGAGGCACCGACAATGGCCACGGTTTCCCTTGCCGCGAAGCGCAGATCGATATCCCTCAGAATATCCAGTGTTCCGGTCGAATCGCTGACCGACTTGAAGACATGCTCGACTTCGATCAGGGGCTGGGCAGTGCTTTGTGACATGGAGGATGGGAAGACGATGCAAGACAAGCTGCGCGCAATGCGCCGACGCCGCCACTTTATCTCGGCCGGCTTGGCCTTCGGTCTGCTGGGTACTTGGACGGCCATGCCCGCCCGGGCTGCAGACGCCGGCCCGTTGCTGGTGCTGGGCGATTCGCTGAGTGCCGAGTACGGTCTGGCCCGCGGAACGGGCTGGGTGGCGCTGCTGCAAAAGCGCCTGCAGGAGAGCCAGAAAAATGTGCCACTGGTCAACGCCAGCGTGAGCGGCGAGACCACCTCGGGCGGCCGCTCGCGCCTGCCGGCCCTGCTCAAGCAGCACAAGCCGTCGGTGGTGGTGATCGAATTGGGAGGCAACGATGCGCTGCGCGGCTTGCCGCTGCAAAGCACGCAGGGCAATCTGGACGCCATGGTACGCGCGGCCCGTGATGCAGGGGCCAAGGTGCTGCTGGTGGGCATGCAGGTGCCTCCCAACTACGGCAGCGGCTATACGCGCCAGTTCGAGCAGTTGTTCTCCAAGGTGGCGCAAGAGCAGAAGGTACCGCTCGTGCCCTTCCTGCTGGCCGGTATAGGCGATGCGGCCGACTCGGCCCAGTGGTTCCAGGCTGACCGCATCCACCCCACGGCCAAGGCCCAGCCGCGCATGCTGGACAACGTCTGGCCACAGCTCAGCAAACTGCTGCCCTGAGCACAGGGCAGCCAGGCTGTCAGCTGCTGCGGCCTTCCTCGCCGGAATGCGCCGCTGCGGGGGATGCCTGGTCTTCACCCGCCATACCGCCGCCCTCATGGTCGTCGGGTTTTCTTTCGGCCTTGGCCTTCTCCTTTTCAAGCTTCTTCTGCTTCTTGGCCAGTTCGCGCTGGCGTTTTTCATAGGCGTAGTTGGGTGTCGCCACAGGTGGACTCCTCTGTTGTTGCAAGCCCCACTGTAGCCGCAAGACGGGGCCCGGCCGTAAAACCTCAGGATAGGGGGGACGCAGGGTCGGCAGATTCACCCACGCTGCAGCGGTAAGCATGCCAACTGGCGCAGCCCAGCAAAGGCCCCACCAGCAGCAGGCCCACGCCGTGCCACCACAGCGCAGCAGCCACCAGCACGGTGATGATCGCGGCCCATTGCAGCATGACGGCCAGGTTGAGGCCGACCACGCGCATGCTGGTGATGCAGGCCGTCAGCGCATCGCTGCCCCGGTCCAGCATGGCCGGCAGCGCCACCACCATGCTGGCGAACACCAGGGCCGCGAAGGCGCCGCCGACCAGCACGTAGATCGCCAGGAACTCCCAATTCTCCGGCCGTGCCACGGCCTGCAGCATGCCGGCCGTGGTGGGCATGCCGGTATCGAAGAACACGGCAAACACCACCATGGAGGCGCGCGCCCAGAGCATTTCCAGCACCAGCAAAACCATGACCAGCATGCCCATGCTGCCCATTTGCGTGTCCCAGCAGGTCAGCGAGCTGCCAAGCTCCGGCGGCAATCCCCGCTCCAGCCTGCGGCTGGTGTCGTACAGGCCCATGGCCAGGAAGGGGCCGATGAGCAGACAGCCGCTGGCCATGGCCATGCTGTATTCAGGGCTGGCACGGAACACCCAGCCGATGAGCAGGGCCATGGCCCAGAAGCACAGGCCATAGAACAGCGCAACGCCCGGCGCCCGCCGCAGATCGCGCCAGCCCAGCGCCAGCCAGCGCCAGGGATCGGCCATGCGCAGCGGTTGCACCTGCAGCGCGCCAGCCGGGTGGTCGGAAGCTTTCTCGGGAGCGGGGGATGCCTGCATGCCTGGACCTCCTGGATCAGCGAGCCCCAAGTTAGCGCAGCCATGGCCGCGCTGCCATGGCGGAAACTACCGAGGGCCCCCGCCCAGACCGCGCAGGCCCGCACCCCGGTCCGCCCTCAGGCCTGCACCAGCTTGCCCGGCTGGCCGGGCAGCACCTTCCAGGCCGCGTCCCGCACGGTCTGGTACTGGCGGCTGAACACCGTATCCACATAGATCCATTCGGCCTGGCAGGCCTGGGGGGTTGCCGTGACGATCATGTAGCCGCGGCGGGAGGTATCGCAGTACTTGAGCGTGTTGATGAACTGCAGCAGCGCGCCACGCAACTGGGCCGGATCCTGGCCGGGCAGGTAGTCCTCGAAGCCGGGCGAGCTGACGGACGAGGTGGCGAACTCCACGCCCACGCCCTGCCCGCTGCGGTCGCGCAGCTCGCTGGCCCAGGCGTTGTGGGTGTCACCGGCCAGCACGACCAGGTTCTTGCCCAGGCTGCGCGCCGTGGCCAGCACGGTCTCGCGAGCCACGGCGTAGCCGTCCCAAGCATCGAGGTTGTAGGGAATGCTGGGCTGGGCCAGGATGGCCTTTTCCGCCGCCGTCAGGCTGGCCGGGTTGGCCTGGGCCTTGGCCAGCAGCGCCGCGTAGGCCGGCAGCGAGACACCGCTGCCGGGGCTGAGGATGTCCATCAGCAAGGGCGCCGGCAGCTCCATGCGCCCCATCAGCACCTGCTGGCCCAGCACCTGCCAGGTGGCCTGCGAGGCCGCCATCTGCTGGCCAAGCCACTGGGTCTGCGTGGCGCCCATGAGCTGGCGTGCGGGATTGGCCATGTCGGAGGAAAAGCGCGCCGCGTCCAGCCCCTGTGCCGTGAAATAGTCGGCGTAGTCCAGCTGTTCGTCACGGCCGATGACGCGCGTGTCCAGCATGTGCAGCGCCAGCAGGTCGCCGAAGGCGAAGCTGCGGTAGATGATCTCGGGCTGTGCGTTGCGCGTGGGCATCCACTCGTGATAGGCCTTGAGCGCGGCCACCTTGCGCAGCTCGAAGTCGCCTTCGGTGGCCGGCTGGTGGTTCTCGGCGCCGTGCATCCAGGTGTCATTGGAGACTTCGTGGTCGTCCCAAACCGCAATCATGGGCGCTGCCGCATGCAGGGCCTGCAGGTCGGCATCGCTCTTGTACTGGGCATGGCGCTGGCGGTAGTCGGCCAGGCTGACGATTTCGTTGGCCGGCAGGCTCTGGCGCTGCATGGCTTCGGCCTTGCCGTTGGCATAGCCGCCGCGCGCATATTCGTAGATGTAGTCGCCCAGATGCACGGTGGCGTCCAGGTCGCCCTGGCGTGCCGCATGCGCGTAGACATTGAAGTAGCCGGCCGGGTAGTTGGCGCAGGAAAACACGGCCAGCTTGACCTGCTGCACGGCGCCCACGGGCAGGGTTCGCGTGCGGCCCGTGGCGCTGGTCATGCCCTGGCAGCGAAAGCGGTAGTGGTAGCGCGTGGCGGGCCTGAGGCCCGTGGCATCGGCCTTGAAGGTGAAATCCTGGGTGGCGCGCGCCATGGCCTTGCCCGAAGTCACGAGGGTCTTGAAGTCGGCGTCCGATGCCACTTCCCACTCCACCTCGATGTCGCTGGAATGGCCCTGCGGCGGCGTCACGCGGGTCCAGAGGATGACGCGGTCACTCAACGGGTCGCCGCTGGCCACGCCGTGGCGGAACTCGACGGGAATGCGACCAGCTCGCCCTGGCGCACCTCGAAGTCCACACCCTTGACGGCCTGAATGCCGCCATAGGCCAC
>NZ_JTKZ01000323.1:20701-37469 GCF_000799035.1 Delftia sp. ZNC0008 | reverse complement strand
TGCCCGGGCCATGGCGCAACTGCTTGAGCGCCGGCCGGCGCCCGGGCTGGACGGCAGCAGCTGACGCGCCAGCGCGCCAGTCAGCCTGCGTTCAGCCCACACTCAGCGCCGTACTCAGCACCACAGTCAGCCCTGCGTTGCACTGGCCGCAGATTCCCAGGCACACGCCCGGGGAGAGCACGGCGATCTGCCATGGCGCGCACTTCATGGCCCGGCCTGTGTTGATGGTCCGGCCACGGGCTGCGGCGGTCATCCAGGCTCAGGCGCCCTGCGGCAGATAGCTTGGCCGGGCCGCCGTCATGCCGCGCTTGACCTGCTGGGTGAGCTCGTCGGCCAGCACTTCATCGAGCCCGGCCTCCAGTCCGTCCAGCGCGCGGCTGACGATGTCCTCGGGGCTGGACTTCGGTGCGTCAAGCCCGCGCGTGAGGTCGGTATCGACATAGGCCATGTGCAGGCCCAGCACCTGTGTCTTCTGCCCTGCAAGCTCGCTGCGCAGGGCGTTGGTAAGCGACCAGGCGGCCGACTTGCTGGCCGAGTAGGCGGCCAGTTCGCCGCCATTGACCCAGGAGGCCACCGACAGCACATTGAGCAAGGCCCCGCCGCCGTTGGCCTTGAGAACCGGCGCAAAGGCCTGGCTCATGCGCAGCACGGCGAAGAAGTTGGTCTCGAAGATGCGCCTGGCGACCTCTTCGCTGTCGGGCGCCAGAAAGCCGCCGGGCTGCGCGATGCCGGCGTTGTTGATCACCAGCGTGACGTCCGACGCCTGCGCTGCGGCGGCGGCCACGTCCTGCGGGCGGTTCACGTCCAGCTGCAGGGCATGCACGCCGGGCTGGGTGACGGTGGCGGGGTCGCGCGCGCCGGCGTAGACCTTGCGGGCGCCACGGGCAAGCAGCTCGCGTGCGAAAGCCAGGCCGATGCCGCGATTGGCACCGGTGACGAGAACAACAGCGTTTTCAATTTTCATGGAGCACTCCAGGGGTGGGGGGAAACAGATTCAACGGATCTTGATGACGACCTTGCCCTTTGCGTGGCCGGCTTCGGCATAGGCAAGGGCCTCGTTGGTGGACTCGAATGCGAAGACCTTGTCCACGACCGGGCGGATGGCGCCCGCCTCGATGAGGCGGGTGATCTCGCGCAGCTGGGCGCCGTCGGCCTTCATGAAGAGAAAGGAGTAGTCAATGCCACGGCCTCGCGCCCGCCGCCTGATGCCGGAGCTGAGCAGCCGCATCACCAGCCGCACGAATGCGGGCGCCGCGATGTTTCTGCCAAATGCGGGATCGGGCGGGCCGGAGATGGAGATCAGCTTCGCGCCGCCCTTGAGCACGCGCAGGGATTTGCCAAGCGTCTTGCCGTCCTGGCTGTTGAGCACCACGTCGTAGTCGTGCAGGACATCCTCGAAGTCCTGCGTGCGGTAGTCGATGACGACATCCGCACCCAGGCTCCTGACCAGTTCGAAGTTGGCAGCGCTTGTGGTGGTGGCAACGGTGGCGCCCAGGTGCCTGGCCAGCTGGATGGCGAACGTGCCCACGCCCCCGGAGCCAGCCTGGATGAAGACCCCTTGCCCCTTCGTCAGCTTCGCTGTCTCCACCAGTGCCTGCCAGGCCGTCAGGCCCACCAGGGGGATGGAGGCGGCCTCTTCCATCGTGAGCCCCTTGGGTTTTGGCGCCAGCGACGACTCCTTGACCGGCACGAACTCCGCGAACGTGCCGATCCGGAAATCGTCCGTGCGTGCATAGACCTCGTCACCGGGCTTGAACTGCCGCACGCGCGGGCCGGCCTTGACCACCACGCCGGCCACGTCGTGGCCCAGGATCAGGGGCAGGCGATAGGGCAGGATGAGCTTGAATTGCCCATCCTTGATCTTGGAGTCCAGCTGGTTCACGCCTGCGGCATGGACCTGGACCAGGACTTCGTCGTCACGCAGCTGCGGCTCGGGTACGTCTGCCAGCTGCAAGGCGCGGTTCGCTCCATAGCTTTCCAGAACAAATGCCTTCATGGTCTTCCTTTATATGATGATCATCATATGTAACGGCAAAAAAAATCCTGGCACATGCACTGGGCATGCGCCATCACTGGTTGGCTGGCGCCAGGTGCTTGAGTGCTGCCTCGCGCAGGCTGTCGGACAGGGCCGGATCATCCACCGCCCGAGCCAGCAGCAGGCTGCCGACCATGGTGGACAAGGTGACGAGAGCGCGCTCGTGGGCACCGGGCTGCCCCCAGTCCGGTGATTGGCGGGTGATGAGATCGACCATTTCCTTGATGTGGCCCGTGGCCACGCGGCGCACCTCCGGCGCCTGGCGCGAGGTCTCGGAACCCAGGGCCGCCAGGGGGCAGCCCACCTCGGCGCGCTGGACATGTTCCTTGGAAAGATAGGTGGCCAGCATGGCATGCAGTGCCATGCCGGGCGGCGCCTTGGCCACCACGTCGGCGACGGCGGCACAGGACTCCGCGCAGGCCTTGCCCGCCGCTTCCGCCAGCATGGCATCGCGCGAGGCGAAGTGGGCGTAGAAGGCGCCATGCGTCAGGCCCGCCTCCTTCATGATGTCCGCCACCCCGGTGCCGCCATAGCCGCTGCGGCGGATGGCACGCGCCGCCACGGAGACGATGCGCTCATGCGTGGCCTCCTTGGCGGAAGCCCGGGTGCTGGAATTGGTGTTTCGCATGATGGTCATCATACATTGTTTGCGCCATGCACGCGCCGCAGATGGGACATCCGCCCGCAGCCATTGCATGGACAATCCCGGCATGTCTGCTGCTGCTTCACACCACAATCCATCCCGCCCCGTGCTCATTGCCGGCGGCGGCATCGGTGGCATGGCCACTGCCCTCACGCTGCACCAGATCGGCGTGCCCTGCATCGTGTTCGAGTCGGTGGCGCAGTTGCAGCCGCTGGGCGTGGGCATCAACCTGCAGCCGAACGCGGTGCGGGAACTGCATGACCTGGGTTTCGGCAACGATGTGCTGGACACCATCGGCCTGCAGGCCCGGGAATGGGCGCTGGTCGGGCGCAACGGCAACGAGGTGTATGCCGAGCCGCGCGGGCTGCAGGCCGGCTACCGCTGGCCGCAGTACGCGGTGCACCGCGGGCAGCTGCAGATGATGCTGTTCAACGCCGTCAGGCAGCGCCTGGGCGACGACGCCGTGCAGCTGGGCCGGCGCGTGGTGGGCTACCGGCAGGATGCCGAGGGCGTGACCGCCCTCATCGACACCCGCGATGGCCAGCGGCTGGAGGTGCAGGGCTCGCTGCTGGTGGCGGCCGATGGCCTGCACTCGGCCGTGCGCGCGCAGATGCACCCCACGCAGCCGCCCATACAGTGGGGCGGCGCCATCATGTGGCGCGGCACCACGCCCGGGGTGCCGGTGCGCACCGGCGCATCCTTCGTGGGCGTGGGCTCGCTGCGCCATCGCGTGGTGCTGTACCCCATCACGCCGCCGGACCCCGTCACGGGCCTGGCCACCATCAACTGGATCGCCGAGATCACGGTGGACAACCAGGGCGGCTGGCGGCAGGGCGACTGGAACCGGCGCGTGGCGCTGGAGGAATTCATCCACCACTTCGACGGCTGGGACTACGGCTGGCTGGACGTGCCGGCCATGCTGCGCGGCGCCACGGATGTCTTCGAGTACCCCATGATCGACCGCGACCCCGTGCCCACCTGGGTGGACGGCCGCGTGGCCTTGCTGGGCGATGCGGCGCATGTGATGTACCCGGTGGGCTCCAACGGCGCCAGCCAGGCCATCGTGGACGCGCGCGTGCTGGGTGCACAGTTCCTTGCCCACGGCGTGGGCCCGCAGGCGCTGCGCGCCTATGACGACAAGCTGTGCAAGGACCTCTCGGCGCTGGTGCTGCGCAACCGGGGGGCCGGCCCCTTCGGCCTGCTGGGGCTGGTGGACGAGCGCTGCGGCGGCGTCTTCGACGACATCGACGAGGTGCTGCCACGCGAGGAGCGCGAGGGCTTCATGGCCCGGTACAAGGCCGCTGCCGGCTTTGCGATCGAGACGCTCAACGCCGCGCCCCCCACCATTGCGCCGGGGCAGCGCGTGGCCGGGGCCTGAGCCCTTGTGCGGCGGCAAGGGCCGCGAGTCGCCATAATCGGCCCTTGCCCCTGGCAGCCATCCCCAGATTTACATCACAGACCCAGCAGGAAGACCCCATGCCGATCCAATCCATTCTGAAATCCACCGTGGTGGCACTGGCGATCGTGGGCAGCGGTTCGCTCTTTGCGCAGGGCGCGCCCCTGAACACAGCGGCGTTCGACGCCCTGATTGCGCAAGGCCCCGTCGCCGACGCCGCGACCATCGCATCGAGCACCTGGGCCAGCAAGATCAAGCAGGCCGGCACGCTGCGCCTGGGCAGCACCCAGACCTCCAATCTGTTTTCCCTGCTCAACGAGAAGGACGGCAAGATCCGCGGCTTCGACGCAGGCCTGGCCCAGCTGCTCACGCGCTACATCCTGGGCGATGCGTCCAAGTACCAGTTCGCGCAGGTCACCTCGTCCACGCGCGAGCAGGTGCTGATCAACAACCAGGCGGACATGGTGATTGCCACCTACTCCATCACCCCCGCCCGTGCCGAGAAGATCTCGTTTGCCGGCCCCTACTACACCTCGCAGGCCGGGGTGCTGGTCAAGGCAAGCAACAAGACCGTGCAGTCGTACAGCGATCTGGGCGGCAAGAAGGTCGCCACGCAGGCCGGCTCCACGGGGCCTGCCATCCTGGCGCAGCACGCGCCCAAGGCGGTCGTGCAGGAGTTCCAGACGCACCAGGAAGCGCTGGACTCCCTGCGCCAGGGCCGCGTGGACGCCTATGTGACCGACTACACCCTGCTGCTCAACACCCTGAGCCTGGGCACCGGCGACGCGCGGCTGGCGGGCGCGCCCTTCGGCACGCAGGATTCCTATGGCATCGGCCTGCCCAAGGGCTCGGACGGCGTGGCCTTCATCAATGCCTTCCTGAAGAAAATCGAAGCCGACGGCACCTGGGCCAAGCTGTGGACCATCTCCATCGGCCAGCGCACCGGCAGCACGGCCGTTCCCACGCCGCCCGCCCTGCCCTGAGCGATGGGTGACGTCTTCAGACTCCTCGCCGACCACGGGCCTGCCTTCTGGCAGGCCCTCTTGCTGACCTGGAAGCTCACCGCGTTCTCGTTCCTGCCCGGCTTCCTGCTGGGCGTGGTCGTCACGGTGCTCAGGTTGCTTCCGCTGCCGCCGCTGCGCTTCGTGCTGACGGGCTACGTCGAGATCTTCCGCAACATCCCCAGCGTGGCGCTGCTGATCTTCATCGTGTTCGCGCTGCCCGATCTCAACGTCGTGATCGACTATGAGCCCAGCGTGGTCCTGGCCCTGGCGCTGGTGTGTTCCGCGTTCACGGCGGACTATCTGCGCGCGGGCATCAACACCATCGCCGGCAGCCAGATCGAGGCCGCGCTCAGCCTGGGCATGCGGCCCATGCAGATCATCTCGGCCGTGGTGCTGCCGCAGGCGCTGCGCTCGGTGGTGCAGCCCATGACGTCGCTGCTCATTGCGCTGATGCTGTCCACCTCGCTGGCATCCCAGGTGCCGCTGGCGGGCCGGGAACTCACCTCGCTCGTGTCCAAGATCGCCAACGACTCCGCTGCCGGCATGGCCGCCTTCGCCGTGGCCGCCGCGATGTACGTGGCCACCGGATTGCTGATCGCCTGGGCGGGCGCCATCCTGGAAAAGAAGCTGCGGATACTGCGATGAGCCGTTCTCTGGAAGACATTCTGTTTGGCGCACCCAGCCCGCAGGCCCAGCGGGTCACGCAGGTGGCCAGCCTGATCGCGGCGGCCCTGCTGCTGGCGCTGGCCGCGGGCATCGCGCTGCGCTTTCATTCGGCAGGCCAGCTCGAGGCCCGGTTCTGGGAATTCTTCGCCTGGCCCACCACCTGGGCCTTTCTGGCCAAGGGCCTGCTCGGCACGCTGGCATCGTCGGCCATGGCCGCCGTGATTGCGCTGGCCCTGGGGCTGGTGCTGCTGGCGGGGCGCCTGGCGCGGCCCCGCATCGTGCGCTGGCCCAGCGTCGCCGTCATCGAATTCCTGCGCGGCACGCCCACGCTGCTGCTGATCTATGTGTGCTTTCTGGTGCTGCCCGCCGCCGGCATCAAGCTGAGCACCTACTGGATGCTGACCCTGCCCATAGGCCTGAGCACCGCCGCCGTGGTGGCCGAGGTCTACCGCGCGGGCGTGCTTGCCGTGCCACGCGGCCAGACCGATGCCGCGCGAAGCCTGGGACTGACCGAGGTCCAGGTCTTCCGGTTCGTCGTCTTCCCCCAGGCGGTGCGCTTCATCGTGCCGGCGCTGGTCGCGCAACTGGTCATCGTGGTCAAGGACACCACCTTCGGCTACATCGTCACCTACGGCGAGCTCATGCAGAACGCCAAGGTGCTCATTGCCAACTACCACGCGCTGGTGCCCGTGTACCTTGTGGTGGCGGTGCTCTACTGCCTTGTGAACTACGCGATATCCAGGGCGAGCAGGCGGCTGAACCGGCCCGTGCACTGAGGCCCGCCAGTGCCTGCCCTCAGGGAAGGCTCAGATCCATGCCGAGCATCCTGGCAAGGCCGAAGGTGAAGGCCAGCACGCACAGCAGCAGCAGCGTGAAGACGGCAGCGATCTTGCCGCCCGCAATGAGCAGCTCGCGCCTGTCCGCCCCCTTCTTCTTGCCTTGGTCGTAATGCCACTTGATGGCGAAGAACATGGCCGTGCCGAACACGAGCGCCTTGAACGTGACGAAGACTACGGGGATCCAATCGATCATTTTGAGAACTTCCAGCCAATGACTTGGCACTGTCCACGGTGGGGAGCCCCCCTCCCGGACATGAGAGGCAGAGCGTCAGCGACGGCCATGCAAGCACGGTGCTGCCACACCTTGTGGCGCATACTACCCAAAAGCAATTTCCATACATGGACCCCAACATCGCTGCTGAAAACCATGCAAGATGACTCTTTGCCAAGCTGGCTGCCGCGCCTTGCCGTGCAGCGCGGCCCCCGTTTTCTGCAGATTGCGGATGCCTTGCAGGCAGCGGTGGCGGACGGATCGCTGAAACCGGGTGACCGCCTGCCTCCGCAGCGCCTGCTGGCAGCGCAGCTGGATGTGGACCTGACGACCATCACCCGCGCCTACGACGAGGCCCGGCGGCGCCACCTGCTGGAGGGACGCGGCGCGCGAGGCACCTATGTCGCGGCGCCGAAGGTCGAATGGAGCTCGGTGCTCGACCTGAGCATGAACACCCCGCCACCGCCCGAGGGCGTGGACTTCGACGACATGCTCAAACAGGGCTTGTCGCAGGTATTGATGAGGGCCGATGCCCAGCTGCTGATGACCTACCACCTGGGCGGGGGCAGCGATTCCGACCGCAAGGCCGCAGCCCAATGGCTGGAGCCGATGTTTGGAAGTCTGGATGACCGGCAGATCGTTGTCTGCCCCGGGGCGCAGGCGGCGATCGCCGCCCTGATTCTTGCGCTGACCGCGCCGGGCGACGTGATCCTGGCGGAGCCCGCCAGCTATCCCGGCCTGCGTGCCGCAGCGGCCCAGTTCGGCCGGCGCATCCTGGCGGTGCAGGCGGACAGGCAGGGGATGGTGCCGGAGATGCTGGAGCAGGCCTGCCGCGAGCACAGGCCGGCGCTGGTCTACCTCAATCCGACACTGCAGAACCCGACCGCCATCACCATGTCGGAAGGCCGGCGCAAGCAGCTGGCCAGCGTGGCCAGGCGCTGCCAGGTGCGCATCGTCGAGGACGACCCCTACTGGCTGCTGGCCGACGCCCCGCCGCCGCCCATTGCCGCATTCGCCCCGCAGCAGGTGTACTACATCTCGACCCTGTCCAAATGCCTGACGCCCGGCCTGCGCGTGGCCTTCGTGCTCATGCGCGACCCGCATGAACGCCAGCGCTTCCTGGTGGCGCTCAGGTCCTTTGCGCTGATGGCCACCCCCGTGACGGCCGCGCTGGCCACGCAGTGGATCCTCGATGGTTCGGCCGGGCAATTGATGGACGGCGTGCGCAAGGAGGCGCGCCTGCGCCACCGGATGGCCAGGGACATCCTGGCGGGGCGGTACAGCGGCGCCGGAGACGGCCTGCATGTATGGCTGGAGCTGCCGGGGTACTGGACTAGCGCTCAGCTGGCACGTGCCGCCGACAGCGAGGGCATCGCCGTCACGCCCGCGCAGGCATTCGCCACCGGCAGCGAATCCGTGAATGCCATCCGCATCTCCCTGGGCAGCATCAAGGACCGTGGACGCCTGCACGCCGGTCTTCAACGGCTGTCCCATCTGCTTGCACGGCTGCCGGAGTCGTTCAGCGCTGCCGTGGTGTAGCCGCGCCGGTCGCGGGAGCGCGGCTTGCGGCCGCAATCGCAGCCGCAATCGCGAGCGCAGCCACGACCAGCACTGCCGCGACTGCGAACGTGATCCGCATCGCGTGGGCAATGGCCCCGGGATGCGCCGCGGCGATGTCGGCCGTCCCTGACGCGAACGCGAACACCATCCCCATCACGGATGCCCCGGTGACGAGCCCGAGGTTGCGCGACAGCCCGAGCATGCCCGACATCACGCCACGCTGGTCCGCAGCGACATCGGCCATGACGGCCGTGTTGTTGGCGGCCTGGAACAGCTGGTAGCCAGGGGTCAGGACGGCGATGGCGGCAACGTAGCCCGCAACACCGAACATCGCCGCAAGCACGGACAGGGCGAATGCGCCCGCCGCCAGGGCGATGAGTCCGGCGATGACCATGGGGGCAGCGCCCAGGCGATCGACGACACGGCCGGCCGGGACACCGCTCAGGATGGCGATGAACGGGCCCACCGACATCACGAGCCCGACCGTGGTTTCGTCAAGCCCGAGCCCGCGAGACAGATAGAACGGCCCGACCACCAGCGTCGCCATCATCACCGTCGAGACGAGCGCATTCATGGCCAGGCTCGCGCTGAAGCCCGGATCGCGGAACCGCTCCAATCGGATCAATGGCGATGCGGCTGCCGCCTGGGCCCTCGCGAAGAGCACGACGCCGAAGGCCGCGGCCGACAGCAAAGCCCCGTTGAGCGAACCGAAGCTTGCGCGCCCCAGCGTCATGGCGAGTGCATAGGCCACAAGCGTCAGAGCGAGCAGCAAGGTGCCCAGGTGGTCGAAGCGCGCCCGATCCGCCTGCGCCCCTTGGCGATGCACGGGCAGGTATCGATGCGCGAGAAGGAATGTCAGGACGCCCAGCGGCAGGTTGATGAGGAAGATGGCCCGCCAGCCGGGTCCGGCGATCAGATATCCGCCGAGTGCTGGACCGAGGGTGGTGCCCATCGCGGACATCGTTCCGAGCAGGCCCATCGCGCTACCGGTCCTCGCCTTCGGAACCGTCTCGGCGACCAGCGCCATGGAGAGGGCCATCATGATGGCCGCGCCCAGGCCCTGCACCGCCCGGGCGGCAATCAGCAGCCAGAGATTGGGAGCCAGGCCGCAAAGGACCGAGGCCAGCGTGAACAGGACGATGCCGGCCAGCAGCAGCCGTCGGCGGCCCAGGACATCGCCAAGCCGGCCGGCGCTGACGGTCAGGGCGGTGATGGCCAGCAGATAGGCCAGGACGATCCACTGGACCTGCTGGAAGGACGCGTTGAACGCCTGCGCGAAGGTGGGCAATCCCACGTTGGCGATGCTGGTGCCCAGCGAGGACAGCAGCATGGACAGCGAAAGGCTGGCCAGCACCCACCGGACCGGCGGCCCCTGTTGCACACTGCCGGCCCCTGCCCCACCTGTTCCGGCACCGATCGGTTTCGACGTGGACTTCATCTTTGGCGACTCCCATATTCAAGTTCTCAGGAGCCTAGTGCCGCGCCTGGCATGGCGGAAGGCGCACTGCTCTCACTTTATTCATGCGTTTGACGCCATGTCGCTACCCGCTGTGCTACGGTCAATCCATGCCGAAGCCCGATCTCAACCTGCTTGTCACCCTGGATGTGCTCCTTGCGGAGGGAAACGTTGCGCGCGCGGCCCAGCGGTTGCGGCTGAGCCCGTCGGCAATGAGCCGGGCGCTGGCGCGGCTGCGTGAGACCACCGGCGATCCGCTGCTGGTCAGGGCCGGGCGGGGTCTCGTTCCCACACCGCGAGCGCTTGAGCTGCGCGATCGGGTCAGCCAGCTGGTGCAGGACACGGAAGCTGTTCTGCGCCCTGCCGGGCAGCCCGACCTCGGACAACTGGTGCGCACGTTCACGCTGCGCACCAGCGAAGGCTTCGTGGAGAATTTCGGACCGGACCTCATTGCCCGCGTGGGCCAGCAAGCGCCCGGCGTACGGCTTTGCTTCGTGCAAAAGACCAACAAGGACAGCGGCCCGCTTCGCGACGGGACGGTCGACCTGGAAACCGGCGTTGTCGCAAGCACGATAGGTCCGGAGGTGCGCGCGCAGGCGCTGTTCCGAGACCGTTTCATCGGCGTCGTGCGCCAGGGCCATCCGCTGAGCCAGGGCGAGATCACACCCGCGCGCTATGCGAGCGGCAGGCATATCCTGGTGTCCCGGCGGGGGCAGGAAAAGGGGCCCATTGATGAAGCCTTGAATGCGCTGGGCCTGCAGCGGCAGATCGTTGCGACCGTCGGCGGCTTTTCCAGCGCGCTGGCCCTGGCCCGCGCCAGCGACCTGATCGCCAGCGTTCCCGAACGACACACCGGCAACCTGCGCGCGCAAATGCACAGCTTCCCCCTTCCGGTCTCCATGCCGCAGATCACGGTTTCATTGCTCTGGCATCCCAGGCTGCATGCCGATGCTGCGCACCGCTGGCTGCGCGGGTGCGTACGGGAGATTTGCGCAAAGGCTGATTCGCCATGAGCGCCCGCAGCCAGCGGGCTGCCATCGCCGCTCCCATGCACCCATGCAGATACCCATGCAGATGGGCCAGCCCATCAGCAGACCAAGGCTGACCAGCGCCAGATGCAGCAGGCGCTGGAGGCCGGGATGGTTACATATGCAACAACGGGTTGCACACCTACGTGGACCGTCCCGCGCAGGCCATACCATCGTCGGCCTACAACACAGAAAGGCGCGAGGTTATGCAGGAGAGTTCTCTGGAGTGCTTCCTCTATCACAGTCAGTTGGCACCAGGGGCCGACACCACCTGCATCGCGGGCATCATCAAGACCGCACGCTCCTTCAACGGGTCGGCCGGGATCACGGGCATGCTGGTTTTCGACGGGGAACGTTTCTTTCAGTATGTCGAAGGGCCGGCACGGCAATTGGGTTTGCTGGTGGAGTCCATCTCGCGCGACGAAAGACATATCAACTTCACGCCGATGTTCCCGCAAACGCGCATTGATCAAAGACGTTTCGCCAAGTGGTCCATGGCCTATGTGATTGTGGAAGATACAGAACATCTGGGCACGATTTCCAAGCTGGAAGGCCCTGGTGCGCTGGCGAAATTGCAGGAGCTGTTGCCGCTGCTGGATGTTCAGTAATTCCTTAGGCCAAAGCGGAGCGGGATTTTCATGATGTGGGTTCACTGAGGCAGGAAATCGATGCTCACCCGTTGGACTACCGAATCCGAGAAAGAGCAACTGCTCGGACTTCAGACCGCTGAAATCCTGGACATGACCGCCAGACGGGAATTTCAGCGCATCACCCAGCTGACCAGCCAGATGTTCATGGTGCCGATTGCCATCATCACGGTTCTGGACGAGCACAGGCAATGGTTCAAGGCGCCCGTAGGTGTGGACATGGACGGCAGCCTGCGCACAGACGCCTTCTGCGACCACACCATCAGAAACGAAGGAATCATGGTGATTCCTGACACGCACCTTGACCGCAGGTTCTCAGGCAATGCGCTGGTAACCGGCCAACCGAACATCAGGTTCTATGCCGGCGTTCCCCTGATCATGAAATCCGGCCATGCCATCGGCAGCCTGTGCATCATCGATACCCGACCCAGAACCTTCTCTGAAGAGCAAGGCCGGCAACTGGCCGCCATGGCTGCGATAGTGCTGGCTCAGATCCAATACCATCACAGCATTGGAAAAGTAGACGAGGTCACGGGCTTGCACAATCGCTCGCAGCTCCAGTGCGACCTGAACAGCCTTTGCATTGTGGCCCCGCAGGAGGCACGCAGCCTGGTATTGATGGAAGCGATCAACCATTGCAGCCTGCTGGAAATGAGCAATGCGCTGGGCTTTAACTATGTCGAGCAGCTCCTGCGTGACATTGCGAAGGCCGTCACGGACATGACGGGGCCGCACGCAACCGTGTACCACGTGGGCCTGGCCAGGTTTGCATGGATCATCAGCGCGGGCAGGCAAGAAGATGAAGAGGCCCTGGTCAGACAATTGCTGAAACACCTGCAAAAGCCCATCACCAGTGCCGACCTCCGGTTCGAACTTCAGCCCCGGGCAGGCGTGGTGCGGTTCCACCTGGCCCAGGCCGAGGTCGATGATGTCATTCGCAAGGCCATGGTGTCCGTGCAGCAGGCTGGCCACGACCATCGGTCACTTCACCGCTATGAGGAGAACGAGGACAGCCGCCAGCGAAGATCCTATCGGCTATTGCGGGACTTTGGGCATGCGCTGGACAAGGGGCAGCTGCGGCTGGTGTACCAGCCCAAATTCGACAACCGCAGTTTCAGCTGCAAGGGGCTGGAGGCGCTCATCCGCTGGAAGCACCCGGAAATGGGGGAAATCCCGCCCAGCGAATTCATCCCCCTGGTGGAAGCCACGCCGTTGATCCATGGCCTGACGCGGTTCGTGATCAAAACGGCGCTGGCGCAGGTTGCGGCCTGGAAAGCGGAAAGTCTCGACCTCCAGGTCTCCATCAATGTCTCGCCGCGCAATCTGGACGAGGTCGATTTTCCGGACTACCTCAACGCCATGTGCAGTCAATATGGCGTTGCCCTGGAAAATATCGTGATCGAGTGCACCGAAAGCGATGTGCTGACAGGCCACGGCACGGTCCAGGCGCTTCAGCACATCAGAAAACTCGGAATCCAGGTCGCACTGGATGATTTTGGTGCCGCCTACTCCAATCTTGCGTCACTCAAGAATCTGCCTGCCGAGATATTGAAGATAGACCGCTCCATGGTCTGCGACGTCGATACCAATGAACGGGCGCTGGCCGTGCTCAAATCCATCATGACCATGGCCTCGGACCTTGGCTACCGCCTTGTGGCAGAAGGCGTTGACAGCGCCGAAGTCTTCGATCTGCTGGTTTCGCTGGGGTTCGATGAGATACAGGGCTACTATTTCAGCAGGCCCATGGAGGCATCGGAAATCAGGAAATTCGTCGAAGAGCGCAATCGATACGCACAGGGAAAATGAAGGGCCTTGGCCATGGCATGCCGGGCGCAGGCGCAGGCAATTGGCGGGACGACTGTAGGCAGTATCCTCACCGTGGCGCTGGATCGGCTGACATGGCTTTGCTTGGTTTTCCGATCTCGCCGCTGCCGGGCTGCACTCCTAATGAGGGCTTCAAATTTTGTTTTCCAGGAGTTCTCTATGACAGGTCTCAAGACGCTGAAGATGGGTTTGATCGCAACCGCGCTGATCGCAGCCACGGCCTCGACCAGCTGGGCACAGCCCGTGGCGGGCACCACCACCTTGGGCGTGGCGGCCACCGAAGTCCAGGCCGTGGCCACGGGCTGGAGCCTGAAGAAGTCCGTGCTGGGCAAGAGCGTCTACAACGAGGAAGGCAAGGCCGTGGGCAAGATCGACGACGTGATCGTCGCACCCGACAAAGCGGTCTCCTACGCCATCGTCGGCGCCGGCGGCTTCCTGGGCATGGGCAAGCATGACGTGGCCATTCCGGTGAACCAGTTCCGCGTGGAAAACAACAAGATCACGCTGCCCGGCGCCACCAAGGACGCGCTGAAGGCGCTGCCCAAATTCGAGTACGCCAAGAAGTAAGCCGGGCGCGCGCCCTGCTTCTTTGACAAGCCCTGCGTTGCAGGGCTTTTTCGTGGGCGGCCGTGCAGGACCATATGATCGCGGCGGATCAGATTCATACCAAAAAATCCGCGAGTCAATGAAAACAATCGTCGCCGTATCCTTGGGAATATCGCTGTGCATTCAGGCATTGCCCTGCCTTGCAGACAACAGCAATGGAAAGCAGCTCTACCTGTCCAGATGCGCCATGTGCCACGGGGCAGACGCCAAGGGTACGGGCCCGCTGGCCAACAAGAGCAATCCACCCACCCCCGACCTGGCGACCGCCGCGTTCAGAAAAAGGCTCCATGACTATCCGGGCGTGATCGTCTCGTCCGTCATTCTTCGCCCCAATGGCGACCTGATTCCCAGGACCTTGCGGGAAAACGGGGTGAAGGTGCCGCCCCATGCCTGGACCGTGAAGGATTTCCGCGACCTCAATGAATACTTCAGTGGCCTGGTTGCGAAGAAGTAGCCCTATATATCGAGTTTCTGCGCGCGCATATGCTCGCGCACCGCATCGACCAGGATGCTGGCCAGCCGGTCCACGGGCGCTGGCGCATCGAGCGTGGCACGGCCCAGGATCAGATCCATGGACGGCAGGGCCGGCAGGCCCAGTGCCTGCGCATCCAGCGGCTTGACGTGCGCGGGCAGGCCGAACGGCGTGCGCACGGACAGGCCCAGGCCTGCAGCCGTGGCGGCCCAGACGGCGGACAGGCTGGCACTGTTGAAGGCATGGCGCCAGGCCATGCCCTTCTTGTCCAGCGCAGCCGTCACGATGTCCCGCAAGGGGCAAGGCGCATCGAGCATGGCCAGGGGCAGCACGTCGTCGTCCTGCGCTGCACCACTGCGCCAGCGTGCCCAGCCGGCGTCGGCCGCGTCCATGGATGCCGGGCCAATCCACTGGAGCGGCAGCCGCATGATGTGCTCCCCATGCACGCACGCGTGGTTCACGCCCGCATCCCATAGCAGGGCCAGGTCGAATTGCCCGAGGGCGATGCGCTCGCGCAGTTCATCGCTGCGGGCCACGCTGGCTTCGATGCGCACATGGGGATGGGCGCGCGCGAACTGCCCCAGCACATGGGGCAGCACGCTTTCGCCCAGGTCCTCCTGCAGGCCCAGGCGTACCAGGCCCCGCAGTTCGCTGCCGCGCACGGCCGCCACGGCGCGGTCGTTGAGTTCGAGCAGGCGCAGCGCGTAGCCGCGCAGGGTTTCTCCGGCCTCCGTCAGCACCAGCCCCCGGCCGGACTTGCGCAGCAAGGGCGTGCCGCATTGGGATTCCAGCTTCTTGAGCTGGGCGCTGACGGCCGAGGTGGAGCGGCCGAGCTTGTCCGCGGCGCGGGCGAAACTGCCCAGTTCGACGCCGGTGCAAAACGTGCGCAGCACATCCAGGTCATAGAGCACACGTGTCATTGCCAAGCCTTCATCGTGCTGAAAAAATGGATTGTAGATACGAAATTATGTGATTTTCAGGATGGTTGGGGCTGACCATACTGCCGGCCATGACCTCTTCTTCCGCCGGCCGCAGCGCCAATCCCAGCCCCTTGGCTTCCCCCCGCCCGCCCCGCCACCGATGGAAGGTGCTGGCCGCTGGCGTCATCGCCAACGCCGCGTTTTCCGTGGCTTTCAGCGGCATCCCCATGACGGCCATCCTCATGCGTTCGGGCTACCAGCTGGACACGCAGACGCTGGGCCTGGCGCTGGGGCTGATGGGCCTGGGCATTGCGCTCAGCGAACTGCCCTGGGGCCTGCTGACGGACCGCTGGGGCGACCGGCCAGTGCTGCTGCTGGGCCTGTGCGGCACGGCCTTGGCCCTGGCGGCGATGGCGCTCTGGGCCTCGCCATCGCCGGACCATATCCCTTCGTTCGGCCTGCTGGCCGGCGGGCTGGTGCTGGTGGGGCTGCTGGGCGGCAGCGTCAACGGTGCCAGTGGCCGGGCCGTCATGGGCTGGTTTGCCGAAGGCGAGCGCGGCCTGGCCATGAGCATCCGCCAGACCGCCGTGCCCTTGGGCGGCGCCATTGGCGCCCCCTTGCTGACCGGCCTGGCCACGCATGCAGGCTTTGCCGCCGTCTATGGCGTGCTGACGGCGCTGTGCCTGGCGGCGGCGGTGTTTGCAGCGCTGTGGATTCAGGAGCCATCGCATGCACCGGCCTCAGGCAAGGCCGCTGCGCCAGGCCGGGCCGGGCCATCCGCGCCAGGGCCCCTGCGCGATCGGCAAGCCTGGCGCATGGCCGCCGGCATCGGCATCCTGTGCGCCCCGCAGTTTGCCGTGCTCTCGTTCGGAACGGTGTTTCTGCATGACCATGCCCACCTGGGGCTGGGCGTGGCGGCGGCCGTCATGTCGGTCGTGCAGCTCGCCTCCATGGCCCTGCGCATCTGCAGCGGCCGCTGGACCGACAGGCGCCAGAACCGCCCGGCCTTTCTGCGCGCCTGCTGCCAGCTCACCCTGGCGTTGTTCGCGGGCATGGCGGCCCTGAGCTGGAGCAGCCATCCGGGCGCATCGGCAGTGTCGCCCGCCATGGGTCTGGTGCTGATGGTGATGCTGGGCGTGTGCGGTATCTGCGTGTCCGCCTGGCACGGCGTTGCCTACACGCAGCTGGCCGGGCTGGCCGGCGCGGCCCGCGCGGGCACGGCGCTGGGCATGGCCAATACCTCGGTGTTCGCGGTGTGCTTCCTGGTGCCGCTGGCCATTCCGCACTTGCTGTCGGCCCAGGGCTGGGGGCTGGTCTGGGCCTGCGCGGCGGCCTGCGCGGGCTGGGCCATGCATCTGTTTGCACGGGCCGGGGTGGCCGGCACCCCCGGGGCCACGCAGGGGGCGTTATTGAACGAGAATACCGGCTGTCTTCCCACGGCCTCCTCGCACCGACCATGAC
>NZ_JTKZ01000323.1:0-20691 GCF_000799035.1 Delftia sp. ZNC0008 | reverse complement strand
ATCGCCCACTGGCTTGTTTTCTGCGGCGTCTCGCTGCTGATGTGCTTCACTCCCGGCCCGGCAGTGCTGCTGGCCATCTCCAACTCGGTGGACGTGGGCGCCAGGCGAACGGCCCTGAGTTCGCTGGGCAGCTCGGTGGGCATCTTCGTGGTCTCCGGGCTGGCCATGATCGGCATGGGCACCATTCTCAGCATGTCGGCCCACGCATTTCTGGTCATGAAGGTGGCAGGCGCCATGTACCTGATCTGGCTGGGCGTCAAGCGCTGGCGCAGCAAGGACGCGCTGCTGGGCAGCGACGCCGGCCTGGCGCCTGCCCACCGGCGTGAACGCGGGAACTGGCAGCTGGTGGCGCAGGGCCTGGGCGTGTCGCTGACCAATCCCAAGGCCATCCTGTTCTTCTCCGCGCTGTTCCCGCAATTCGTCATCCCGGGCGAGCCGCTGCTCACGCAGTACCTGGTGCTGACCACCACGTTCGCGGTCTGCGCCCTGATCTCGCACGCCTGCTATGTGCTGCTGATCTCCATGATCAAGGGCCACGTGCTGGCGCACGCCAGGCTGTTCAACCGCATCGTGGGCGGCACCTTCATCGCGCTGGGCCTGGGATTGCTCAGGACGCGGCACAAGCTGGGCTGAGTGCGGGC
Source organism: Delftia sp. ZNC0008 (assembly GCF_000799035.1). NCBI lineage: Bacteria > Pseudomonadati > Pseudomonadota > Betaproteobacteria > Burkholderiales > Comamonadaceae > Delftia > Delftia sp. ZNC0008. Next base: position 20,050 of record NZ_JTKZ01000323.1, on the reverse strand, counting down.
CAGGGCTTCGCACTGGCCGTTCAACAGCTGTCGGATCAACCCGGCAAGCCCAGCCGCTCGCTCACCACCCGCTTGATCAGCTGCTCTGCAAAGCGCGTGACGCGGGTGGACGGGCGTGCGCGCGGAATGGCCAGCACCAGGCGGTTGCGCACGACGGGCGAGATGATCTGCGCGATCGACAGCTGCGACGGCGAGGCCGTGCCCTGAATGGCGCTCAGCGGCAGCACGGAGTCGCCCATGCCCCGGGCCACCAGCGAGAGCACGGTGTGCACGGAATCGACCTCGGCCAGCATGTGCAGCGGCACGCCGCGCGGCACGGTGTAGCTCTCCAGCAGCTTGCGCAGCGCGTTGGGGCCGCGCGCCATGACGAGCTTGCGCTGGGACAGCGCCGCCATGCGGACCTTGGCGGGCAGCGCATGCCTGCTGACCAGCACCAGCGGCTCGCGCAGCAGGGTCTCCGTGGTGATCTGCGGCGAGTGCGGGGGATCGAACAGCAGGGCCATGTCCACGCGCCCGGCGATCAGCCATTCGCGCAGGCTGATGCTCAGGTTCTCCTCGATGGAGATGGTGACGTCGGGGTACTGCTGCAAAAAGCCCTGCACCAGGTCTGCGGCGATGGAGCGCGCCACCCAGGGCGGCAGGCCGATGCTGATGCGCCCGCGCGGGCTGCGCAGCCGGTCCTGCATGTCCGATTCGGCCTGCGCGGCCAGCGCAAAGATGCCGGCCGCATGCTGCAGCAGCGCCTGGCCCGGCTCGGTCAGCACCACGCCGCGCCCGGTGCGCTCAAGCAGCCGCTGTCCCAGCTCCCCCTCCAGCAACAGCACCTGTCGGCTGAGGGCCGGTTGCGACAAATGCAGGGCGGCGGCGGCGCGGCTGAAGCTGCCGGCCTCGGCCACCGCAGCGAAATAGCTCAGGCGCGTCAGGTCCATGGTTCTCCTTGGCAAGGGCTTTCAGCATGCTTCTGGCTGATAGCAGGTATCAGCCAAGTCTATGCCTCATTCGCGGCAAGCCCGCCCACAATCGCCACAAGCCTTCGCTGTCGCTGCCTTGTTGCAAAGCCCCATGCCTGAACTCACCTACGCCCTGTCCCCCTCCAAGCCCGCGCTGCAGCTGCCTGCGGGCGCCTGCGATACCCATGTGCATGTGTTCGGTCCCGGCACCCAGTTTCCCTATGCGGCCGGGCGCAGCTTCACCCCGGCGGACGCGGGCAAGCACACGCTGTTTGCACTGCACCGCCACCTGGGCGTGTCGCGCTGCGTGATCGTGCAGTCCGCCTGCCACGGCCTGGACAACAGTGCGGTGCAGGACGCGATTGCCGCCGGTGGCGGCAACTACCTGGGCGTGGCGCTGGTGGCCGCCGATGTGTCCGATGGCGAGCTGGCGCGGCTGGCGGGTGCGGGGTTTCGGGGCGTGCGCTTCAACTTCATGCGGCACCTGGCCGGCGCCCGCATTGAAGACGTTCTGGCGCTGACCCCGCGCCTGGCCGCGGCCGGCCTGCATCTGCAGGTGCATTTCGAAAGCAGCCTGGTGCATACGGTGGGCCGGCAGTTGCAGGCCAGTGCCGTGCCCGTGGTGATCGACCACATGGGGCGCGTGGATGCGCGCCTGGGCGCAGGGCATGCAGATTTCCAGGCGCTGATGCAGCTGCTGGCCGACCAGCCGCAGTTCCACGTCAAGGTCAGCGGCGTGGACCGCATCGACAGCCAGCCGCCCTATGCCCAGGGCAAGCCGCTGGCGCGCCTGCTGGTGGAGCGCTTTCCCGCGCAATGCCTGTGGGGCACGGACTGGCCCCACCCCAACCACACGCATGTGCCCGACGACGGCCTGCTGGTCGATGCGCTGGCCGACATCGCGCCCACGCCAGCGCTGCGGCAGGCCCTGCTGGTGGACAACCCGCAGCGGCTGTACCGGTTCTGAGGACCGCACAAGGCGCCTGTCGCCTGTGGCTCATCGCCCGTCGCCCTGCCCACAGATACCCATAAAAGGAGACATCCATGACAAGCATCCCTTCCACCCGCCGCAGGCGCTGCCTGTCCATGGCGCTGGCGGCCCTGGCGCCCCTCGCTGCCCTGGTTTGCGCCGCATGGCCCGCGCCTGCGCCCGCGCAGCCGCAGATGACGCGCATCGTCGTGGCCTTTCCGCCGGGCGGCCCGGTGGACTTCGTGGCGCGCACGCTGGCCGAGCAGTTGGGCAAGGAGCTGGGCAGCATCGTCGTGGTCGAGAACAAGGCCGGTGCCAACGGCGCCATTGCGGCCGAATACGTATCGCGCGCACAGCCGGACACGCGCACGCTGTGGCTGACCAGCGTGGGCGCCGTGGCCATCAACCCGGCGCTGTACCCCAAGCTCGGCTACAAGCCGGCCACCGACCTCGCACCGGTGTCGCTGGTGGTCAGCAACGTGGAGATGCTGGTGGTCAACGCCAAGGCGCCCTACGGCAACGGCGCGCAGTTCGTGGCAGCCGCACGCCAGGCCCGTACACCGCTGACCATGGCCTCGTCCGGCACGGGCAGCGTGCCGCACCTGGCCATGGAATTGCTCAAAGAGCATGCGGGCATCCAGCTCGCCCACATTCCCTACAAGGGCGCCGCGCCCGCCATCACGGATGTGGTGGCGGGCCATGTCGATGGTTTCTTTGGCGACATTCCCGGGCTGATCGGACAGATCTCCGCCGGCAAGCTCAAGCCCGTTGCCATTGCCGCCAGCCGGCGCCACCCGCGCTTTCCCGAGGTCAGGACCTTTGCCGAGATCGGCATCACCGGCGTGGATTCGGACAACTGGTACGCCCTGTTCGCCCCCAAGGGCACGCCAGCGGCCGAGACCGAAAAAATGAGTCAGGCCGTGCAGCGGGCGCTGAACACGTCCTCGGTCAAAAGCCGCCTGGAAGCCTCTGGCACTGAAGTCGTGGGCAGCACGCCGGCCGAGCTGGCCAGGGCGCTGCAGGCCGACACCCTCAAATGGAGCCGCGTGGTACGCGCCAACGGCATCACCCCCGACTGAAGCGAGCCCCCATGAGAATCCAACCCGTACTCCCCGGAACCCACCCCGAACTGGCGGCTGTGGAATCGCGCATCCTGGCCGAACGCGGCCGCATTTCCGAGCTGTACCAGGTGCTGCTCAACAGCCCGCCCATCGCCCACGGATGGGAGCAGATGCTGTCGGCCGTGCGCAATCGCAGCAGCCTGGATGCAGGGCTGCGCGAGCTGGTCATCCTGCGCGTGGCCGTGCTCAACGGCGCGCCCTATGAATTCAATGCCCATGTGCCCCATGCCCACAAGGCGGGCAAGAGCGATGCGGCCATCGAGGCGACCCGCAGCATCCCCTGCGCCGCGGATGCGCCGTGGACCGAGCAAGAGCACCTTGCCATCCGCCTGACCGATGCCATGACGCGCGACATCACCGTCGCCGACGCGCTGTTCGCCCAGGTGCAGGCCCGCTTCAGCGCGCAGGAGCAGGTGGACCTGGTGGCCACCATCGCGGCCTACAACATGGTCTCGCGCTTTCTCACCGCATTCCATATCGGGCACTGAAGGCATGGCTGATTCCCGCATACCTGCCGACTGCCTGCTGCTGCGATGGACGATGGCAGCGCCCTGCCTGGCAAGCGCCAAGGCACTCGCAAGAAGCGCCTACGGTCCTGCGTTTGGCGACGCCCTCACCCAGGCGGCAGGCCTGGGCGTGCGCCTGACCGTCCAGCGATTCGCCTGGTCGGCCAGCACGGGGCGCATCTACGTCTATGTGGAGCTGCCGGGCCGCATCGGCGTCTCGCGGCCTGCAGTGCTTGCCGTGCAGGCGGCGGCGCAGGCCATGCTGCCGGCCGCATCAAACCTTGCGGCGTCCAGGCTGACGCTGGCCTTCGACCGGCCCGGCGCCTCGCACGGGCAGCAGCGCCATGCCCACTACACGGTGGAGATGGACCCGGCCGAAGGCTGGGCGCCCGAGATCTTTCGCTGGTACGACGAAGAACACATGCCGGGCCTGGCCGCCGTGCAGGGCAACATCCATTCACGCCGCTACCTGAACCACGACGGCGGCCCGCTGTCCCTGGCCTGCTATGACCTGCAAAACCCCGGCGTGCTGGGCTGCCCGGCCTGGCTGCAGGTGCGCGCCACGGCCTGGAGCGACATCACGCGGCCGCATTTCACGCACACCGTGCGCACCATGTTCGCGACCGTGGACGCGGGGGATGGGGCCTGGCCGCCCTATTGAACGCCCTATTGAGCGCCCTATTGAGTGCCCTATTGACCGCCCTGCCCGGGAATCAGCAGCAGCTTGCCCACGCTCTGGCCCGACTCCATGCGCCGGTGCGCCTGCGCGGCCTCGGCCAGCGGCCAGGTGCTGTCGATCACGGGGCGGATGGTGCCGGCCGCCAGCGCGGGCAGCCAGCGCTGGGCAAAGCGCCGGACCATGGCCTGCTTGACTTCGGGCGGGCGCGACTTCATCACCGTGCCGAAGATCCTCAGGTGCCTGTACAGCAGCACGTCCATCGGCACGGCCGCCGCCAGCGCGCCGCCCAGCAGGCCCACGCAGACCAGGCGCCCGCCCATGCCCAGCGAGCGCAGGTTGCGCTCCAGGTACGGCGCGCCGATGAAGTCCACCACCACATCCACGCCCTTGCCGCCGGTCTGCTCGGCCACCACGGCCTGGAAGTCTTCGCTGCGGTAGTCGATGAACACATCGGCGCCCAGGCCCGTCACCGCCTCGCGCTTGTCGCCGCTGGCCGTGGCGAACACGCGCGCACCGGCCGCATGCGCCAGCTGCACGGCCGCCGAGCCCACGCCGCTGCCCGCCGCGTGGATGAGCACGGCCTCGCCGGGCTGCAGATTGGCCAGGTGGAACAGCGCCTCATGCGCGGTCACAAAGACTTCGGCCACCGCGCCGGCATCGGTCAGCGAAAGCGCTTCGGGCACATGCATGGCCATGCGGTGGTCGATGCGCGACAGCTCGGCATAGGCGCCGCCGCCCACGATGCCCATGACGCGGTCGCCCACGGCAAAGCCCTGCACCTCGGCGCCCACCTCGACCACGGTGCCGGCGATCTCCAGGCCCATGAGGTCGGATTCCCCGAAGTGGGCGCGGCCATAGGCGCCCTTGCGGTGCGAGACATCTGCACGGTTCACGCCGATGGAGGCGTTGCGCACCAGAAGGTCATGGGGCCGGACCTCGGGCCGGGCCACGTCGCGGGCCACGAGCACTTCGGGGCCGCCGAAATCGTCAAAAACAATGGCTTGCATGCTTGTGCTGTCTTTCATTGCGCAATGGGTATTCAAAAAAGGGTTGAAGGTCCGATACCCAAAGCTTACGACTGCTCCAGGCCTCTCAAACGCAGCGATTTCGCTCTACAGTGCTGCAAATCTGCATCACTCCAACCACCATGAACTGGGATGACACCCGCATCTTTCTTGCGCTGACCCGTGCGCCCTCCCTGCGCGCGGCCGCACGCAGCCTGGGCGTGGACCAGGCCACCGTGGGCCGGCGCCTGAACGCGCTGGAAGCCGAGCTGGGCAGCAAGCTCTTTCTGCGCGCTAGAGACGGCTACCTGCTCACCGCCGCCGGCGAAGCCGCCCTGGGCGCCGCGCGGCGCATGGAGGGCGCGGCGCTGGACCTGCGCACGCGCATCGAGGGGCTGGACGACAGCCCGGCCGGCCTGGTGCGCGTGACCAGCACCGACTCGATCGCCACCGAATTCCTGCTGCCCGCCATAGAGCGCCTGCAGCAGCGCTGGCCCGGCATCCGGGTGGACCTGGAGGTGTCCACGCAGATGCTCAACCTGGGCCGCCGCCAGGCCGACATCGCGTTTCGCAACGTGCGCCCCGAGGCGCCCGAGCTGGTGGTGCGCCGCGTGGTCGCCTGGCCGGTGGGCCTGTTTGCCAGCGCCGCCTATGTGGCGCGCTTTGGTGAGCCGTCCGCAGAGGACGAATTGCGCGGCCACCACCTCGTGGTCTACGGCCCGTTTCTGGAGCAGCGGCCGGTTCCCACCATGGTGGACGTGCCCGCGCGCCATGCCCGGATTGCCATGGCCGCCAACTCCAGCCTGCTGGTGCGCAAAGCCGTGGCCGCCGGCATCGGCCTGGGCGAGATGCCCGTGAGCATGGGCGAGCGCGAAGGCCTGCTGCGCATCTGGCCGCAGCGCCAGCGCTCGGACGACTACGAGGTCTGGCAGGTCATGCACCCCGATCTGCAGCGCACGGCCAGGGTGCGCGTCACGGCGGAGTTCCTGGCCGAAGCGTTGGGTGCCTGGCCCGCATGACACGGGCGGGCAGGCAGCCCCCAAGGATCAACCTTGCCCCAGCAGCACCCGGATGAGAAGGTGCGGCTGCAGCGGCTTTTCCAGATAGTGGTCAAAGCCGGCCTTCAGCGCCTGCGTGCGGTCCTGCTCCCTTGCAAAGGCGCTGAGCGCGACGATCTTCACCTGCTTGGAGCCACCAAATTTGCCGCCAAAGTGCGCGGCCTCCGCCTCGCGCAGGGCCTTGACCAGCTGGAAGCCATCCTTGCCCGGCAGGCCGATGTCGCTGACGATGAGGCTGGGCCACTGCGCATGGACCAGGGCCATGGCCTCGTCGAAGTTCTCGGCGCTTCTGACGATGGCGCCCTGATCGGTCAGCACCACCCTGAGCATTTCGCTGGTGTCGGCATTGTCTTCAACGATGACGATGTCCCTGCCCTTCAGCGACTCGCCATTTTCAAGAGGCGCATTCAGCGGGTCGGACTGGGAAGCGCCGCCTTCATGCAGCGGAATCTCCACCAGCATGGCGACGCCCAGTCCCACGCCCTCACTGTGGGCACGCACCGAGCCGCCGTGCAACTCCACCAGGTGCTTGACGATGGAAAGCCCCAGCCCCAGCCCCGAATGGCCGCGCGTGGCGGGGGCCGAGGCCTGTGAGAACCGCTCGAAGACATGGGGAAGAAACTCAGGCGCTATGCCCACGCCTTCATCCACCACGCGCATCAGCAGATTTTCACCATCGATTTCAAGACCGACCCGGACCACGCTGCGCGCACTGGAGAACTTGATGGCGTTGGACACCAGGTTCCACAGGATTTGCTGAAAGCGCGTGACATCGATCCACGCCATGATTACATCGGACGGCGCCTCGAACTGCAGGCTGATGCTCTTGTCCGCAGCGTTGTCGCGCAGGGGCTCCAGGCTTTGCATGGCCAATGCGCAGACATTGACCTCTTCGCGGTACAGATTGAGCTTGCCCGTGGTCAGGCGCGAGATGTCCAGGATGTCGGCAATGATGCGGCTTTGCGCCTTCACGCCTTTCTCGATGGCGTCTATCCCCTTCTTGAGCATGGCCTCGCTGAGATTGGGGCGCTTGAGCAAATGGGTGCCGCCGTTGAGCAGGGACAGCGGCGTGCGCAGCTCGTGCGAGAGCACGGCCACGAAATCGTCCTTGGTGCGGCTGATGCGCTCGGCCGCCGCACGCGCCGCCTGTTCCTGCTCCAGCATTTGCTGGCGCTGGCGCTCGAACTCCATGGATTCCGTCAGGTCCTGGGCCACAGCCAGGCGGATGCCGGGCTCGATGGCATCGGAGAATCTCCAGGAAATAAGACGCTCCTGCCCATCTGCCTGGACGATGGGAAACTCGCCGCGCCAGGCCTTTTCAGGACTCTGCGCCAACTGGGCGGCAGCCTGTTCCTGGAGTGCCTGAGGAGCGAAACCGGCCAGCGGCTTGCCCCCCAGCTCGTCAATGCCGCGCTGCAGCAACGCCTGTGCCTGGGAGTTGGCATCGTTGATCAGGCCACGGGAGTTGACCAGCATCATGGGCGCCGGTGCCTGGTCATAGATGGCGCGAAAGCGCGACTCGCTGCGGCGCAGGCCGTCTTCGGCCAGCCGCGCGCGGATCAGCGCGTGCAGCGTGGCAATCAGCAGCTGCGGCTCCACCGGGTGCACCATGTAGGCGTCGGCCCCTGCGTTGAGGCCGGCCACCTGGTGGTTGCTTTTCACATACTCGGCCGACAGGTGGACCACGGGGATCAGGCTGGTGTTCCGCGCCCCGCGGATGGTGCGGCACACGTCGAAGCCCGAGATATCGGGCAGGTGCACATCCAGCACCACGGCCGCCACGCCGGTCTCGGACAGGGCAATCGCCTTTTCCCCGGTTTCCGCTTCCAGGGTCTGGAATCCTGCCGCCCGGATGACACGCGCCGTGGAATAGCGCGTGGCCGGATTGTCATCCACCACAAGAATGGTGTGCAGGCTGCGGTCGAAGGTGGGAAGAATCATTCCAGTCGTGTTCTTTGGCATGACGCTCCTGTTGTTTTTGAATGGATGAAGCCAGGTTTGCCAATGTCAGGCCTTGGGGTCGACCGGAAGATGGGCAGGAACGATCACGGAAAATGTGGAGCCTTCGCCCAATTCGCTTTCCACCTCCACCCAGCCGCCCAGAAGCTGGGCCAGCTGCTTGGACAGTGCCAGTCCCAGGCCCGTGCCGCGCAGGCGCTTCTGGATGGGCGAGTCGATCTGGGTGAAGTCATTGAAGATCGCGTCGTGGAATTCCGAGGCGATTCCTATGCCGGTATCGGCCACCGAAAACTTCACCAGCATGTCGCCCACCAGCTCGGCCGACACCTTGATTTCGCCCTGCTGGGTGAACTTCAGTGCATTGGAGATGAAATTCCTGAGGATCTGCGAAAGCTTGCGGTTGTCGGTGTAGAAGCGCGGCAGGTCACCGGGCTCCTCGAAGACCAGGCTCAGCTCCACGTTGTCCGCCATGGCCTTGAACATGCCGCGCAAGGCGGCGAACAAATCCATCATCTCGAACCAGCCCGGCGAGATTTCCAGCCGGCCGGCCTCGATTTTGGCCAGATCGAGCAGGTCATTGACCATCTCGGAAAACTCGGCGGCGGTGTCCTGGATGAACCCGACCTGGCGGGTCTGCTCCGTGGTCAGCGGTCCATCCACATGGTCCAGCAGCAGGCGCGCATTGCTGCGGATGGCGCCTATGGGCGTGCGGAACTCGTGGCTCATGTAAGAGAGGAAATGGCTCTTGAGTTCGGTGGCCTTGCGCAGCTTTTCGGCCTGCATGTCCAACTCGCCATAGAGCGCGACCACGCCGCGATTGGTCTCTTCCAGTTCCTCGCGCAAGGACCTGACCTCGGCGCGGCTCAGTTCCAGTTCGGCTTTGAGCTCTTCTTCGTTCATTGTTCTTCCTCGGCCTTGAGGACGACCACGGTGGCGTCGTCCCTGCTGCGGGTGTTGCGCCAGAGAATGCAGGCGGCCAGCAGGCCGGGGTCCCGGCTCAGCAGGCCTGCGTAGTCACCATGTTTCCAGCGGGCGGATACGCCGTCGGAGTGCAGCACCAGCACGCCATGGTGCAGCCAGGGATAGTCGGCCGCCTTGGGCTGCGAGATCTGAATGCCGGCCGTTCCGTGCTGGCCGATCAGGCTGCGATCGGTCACGCCATTGAACAGCCTGCCGCTGATGTTTCCGGCCCCGCAGCACTGCACGGCGTCTGCATGGCAGCGTGCCACGAAAAGGGCTGCGCCCCGCGTGCCACGCAGGGCAGCATGGGCCTGAGCCACGAACTCCTCCAGCGGCATGGCGGCATCGCCACCGGCATCACCCGCCCTGCGGGCCTCCAACGGAGCAAAGACATCGACCGCGCCCCGGGCTGCCTCGCCCGCCAGCGGACCATGGCCCAGGCCGTCGACCACCAGTACATCGGCCTGGCCCGGGCATGACTTGACCGCCCAGGCATCGCCGCTGATGGTCTCGCCCGCTACGGCCAGGCACACGGCGCCCATGCGCAACGACAGTGCCGACGGCGCCCTGCGGCCCGCGCGCACGCGCGCCAGGCTCACCGTGCCTGCAGGTTCGGAGAAAACGAAGAAGTCATCGGCCACCCTGGAGATGGCGCCCAGGCCCGTGCCCGGCGATCCCGAACCTGTGCTCACCCCGTCCTGCATGGCGTTGGCGATGTCCGCGATTCCCGGCCCGCGATCGACGCAGATGATCTCGATGTCATGAAAGGGCGCGCGCGCCGCTATCCAGATTTCGGCGCCCCGGGCGTGACGCAGGAGGTTGGTGGCCAGCTCGGTGGCCACCAACCCTGCCCGGCCCGCATCTTCTTCGTGCCAGTCCATGTCGGCCGCGAGCGCGGCCACATGGCGCCTTACTTCACCCACACGGCTGGTGTCGCCGATTGGAAATGAACGATGCGTCCAACCCCGGATTACTTCCACTTGGTGATACTCACTCGTGTGCCCTGTCCCGGCTCTGACTCGATCTTGAAGTCATTCACCAGCCGCTTGCTGCCCGGCAGCCCCAGGCCCATGCCCATGCCCGTGGTGAAGCCATCGGTCATGGCCAGTTTCAAATCCTTGATTCCGGGACCGGTGTCTTCAAAGATCAGCTGCAATGCCTGCCTGCCATTCACTTCGACAATGGCCCAGCACATGCGGCCACCTTTTCCATGGATCAGCGTATTGCGCGACAACTCGCTGGCCGCGGTGATCATCTTTGTCTGATCGACCAGCGAGAACTTCAGCATCTGGCAAAGCGAGCGCACCGTTTGCCGCGTGGCAACGATTTGCTGCTCGTTTTGTAACGGCATATCGCCGCTGCGTTCATGTTCCAAGGAAGGCTCCCGTCTGCTGGGTCCGCAAAAGGGCCATCCCCCGCTCGACGTTCAGCGCAGTCCTCACCCCGCCAAGAGACAGGCCCAGCTCCACCAGCGTGATCGCCACCGCAGGCTGCATGCCCACCACGACCGTAGCGGCCGACAGCATGCGGGCAATACCCGAGATGGTCACGAGCATGCGCCCCACGAAGGAATCCACCACCTCGACCGCCGAGATATCGATCATGACGCCGCTGGCGCCTGTGCTTGCAATGCGCTCGGCCAGGTCGTTTTGCAGCGCCATGGCGGTCTGGTCCTGCATGTCGATCTGAATGGACACCAGCAGCACATCGCCCATGCGCAGGATTGGAATGCGTTCCATGGCGTGCTTCACTCCTGTGCCTGGCGGCTGATGCGCCAGCCGGTCTTGCCCATGGCCAGCTTGAGGGCCTCTGCCAGCGTGGCCTTGGTGGTGATGTCCCGCATGTCGATGCCCAGGTGGACGATGGTCTGGGCAATCTGGGGCCGGATGCCGCTGATGATGCATTCCGCGCCCATCAGGCGGATGGCGCTCACGGTGCGCAGCAGGTGCTGGGCCACCAGCGTGTCCACCGTGGGCACGCCGGTGATGTCGATGATGGCCAGTTCCGATTCGGTCTCGACGATGGCCTGCAGCAGGGACTCCATCACCACCTGCGTGCGATTGCTGTCCAGCGTGCCGATCAGCGGGATCGCCAGCACGCCTTCCCACAGCTTGACCACCGGAGTGGACAGCTCCAGCAGCTCTTCCTGCTGGCGGATGATGATTTCCTCCCGCGCCTGCTGGAAGCTGCTGACCGTGTGCTGGGCCATGTTGTCCACCAGCACCGTGGCCAGCCAGATTTCCTGGATGGCCGCAGCCGGGTTGTCCGACAGCCTGCGCTGGATGTGCGAGAACAGCGGCCTTTTCAGCGACAGGATGAACTGGCTGGTCTCCCCGGCGCGCTGGCCCTGGGCGGCGCGGGCGCGGGACAGGTCCGCCAGCTGGCGGCGTGCGGCGTCCCAGCCCGCGTCCGAAAACCTTTCCGGGTTGGCACCGGAGGCGAAGGCACCCACGACGGCATTGAGAATTCCCAGCGCTTCCTTTTCAGCGTTCTTTCCAAGGGATGAATCGCTGATACTGGCCTGCGCAATCCAGTCATGGATCAGGCCGTCAATATCTTGTTGCAGTGCCTGCTGAATAATTCCGGTCATAAGAATATTTTGTAGATTTCTGACAAATGATGGATTCAGGCTGCCTGAATAAATGCATTCAATAACATACAGATGGCGTGCCAACCATGTTTTTCCTGCAGATTATTCACCGGTACTCCTGTCACGCGGGAAACATTTTGTAATATGGGATTGCGTCTGGCTGTAAGGGTTTTTCGACAGATGCATGCCAGGAGCCGCTCGCGGTAGCGGTCAGGGCCGAAAAGCCGGGCAGTCGAGCGGCCGGCTCGCAGCCCGCCGGCGACGGGACGGCCCCCAAGCGTCGGACTGCAGCCTGGCATCCCCGCGTGTGTTCACAGCTTTGCCCGTCCGTCAAACCCTTCCCTGCATGCCCTTGGAAAATGCCAAGGTCATTCCACACATGCGCATGGCAAGGCCATACACTGCCCAGTCTTTCCGAAATATGCTGCAAGCGCACATGCAAGGCTGAACCAATAACCTGCATGCCTGATATTGACCATGAAAACAGCATCTTCCACCCAAGCCATTGTCAATCAGATATTTGACCAGGACAGTTTGACTGAATTTTTGAAACAAGAGACCGCCCACGGCCTGAGTTTCGAGCAATGCGCATTCGACGGATTGAACCTCTATCGGCTCAATATGCAGGGTGCACAATTCGTGGAGTGCAGTTTTGCGGACACCTGCTTCGAGAGCTGCCAGCTGGCCGAGACCCGCTGGCTGCATTGCAAGGCCGGCCGGGCAGATTTTCGGCTGGCCAACCTGACGGATGCGCTGCTGTGCCAGAGCGATCTGAACAACACCAACTGGGAACTGGCCAAGCTGGCTTCGGTGCGCTTTCTGGAGGTCAAGCTGACCGGCGCCAGGTTTCGCGGTGCGGAAACCCTGGGCATCGAATTCCATGAATCCCTGCTGATTGGCGCCGATCTGCGCGGCATGTCATTCCGCAAGAAAACGCTGGAGGGCCTGAACTTCAGCGATGCCGATCTGGCCGGCTGCGACTTCCGCGATGCGGTTTTCAACAAGGGAAGCCTGCGCGAGGCCCACCTCAAGAATGCCCGGTTCGATGGCGCAGACCTGCGCTCGGTGGACTTGCAGGGCTTGACGATTGCCTCGGTCAGTCAGCATTTCAAGGGCTGCCTGATCTCTCACGAGCAGGCAGCGGAGCTGGTCGGCGGGCTGGGCGTGCGCGTGGTGTGAGAACGGATGAACGCCCCTGCCGCGCAGGCCCAGGAAACAGCGGCCGCGCCCTCAGTCCGCGGCAGCGGGCCTGCGCCTGTCCTTGCGCAGCATCTCCAGATAGAGCGCCTCCACCTTCTCGCGCGCCCAGGGCGTCTTGCGCAGGAACTTCAGGCTGGAGCTGACGCTGGGGTCCAGCGCAAAGCAGCGCACCGGAACCTGCCGCGCAAGCCCGGCCCAGCCGTAGCGGGCCTCCAGGGCAAGGACGATGGCTTGCAGCGTGACGCCGTGCAGCGGATTGCGGGGCTGGGCGGCGGGAGGCGGGGTTTCTTGCATGGCGCGATTTTCGCCCGCCTTTGCAGTGCTGCGGACCGCAGCTTTATTTGTAATTACATGCAACCATGCCGTAAGTTTCTGTAGCATTGTGGCGTTCCTGGCCTTCCGCTGCACTCCCCGACCATGCCCGCCCTGTCCCTTCGCCAGAAACTGCTGGCACCGCTGGTTTTCTGCCTTCTCGCGCTGCTTGCGCTCACCCTCTTCAACGCCTACCAGGCACGCGACAAGGCCTACGAGGCCCGGCAGCAGGCGCTGCGCGACTTCGTCGATGCGGGCGACAGCCTGATTGCGGCGATTGCCGCCGAGGCCAAGGCCGGCAAGCTGACAGAGGAAGAAGCCAAGGCCACCGCCATTGCCCGCGTGGGCCAGTTGCGCTATGCAGGCGGCGCAGGCTACATCACCAGCATCACCACGGATTCCGTGGTGCTGAACAATCCCGCAAGCCCGGGCATCAACGGCAAGAACATGGGCGGCTTCCAGGATGCCAAGGGCAACTACCTGTACCGCAACATTGCCGCCGTGGGCGCGTCGGCCCAGGGCAGCGGCTACCTCACGTACTGGTGGCCCCGCCCCGGCGCCAAGGAGCCCAGCGAGAAGCTGGCCTATGCCAGGCGCTCCACGGCCTGGAACTGGGACCTGATCGCTGGCGACTATGTGGACGACATCCAGCAGGCCTTTGTCGCCACCATCACCAAGTCGGTGGCGGCGCTGGCCGTGCTGGGCGCACTGCTGTCCCTGATTGCGTGGCTGGCCACGCGCAGCGTGCTCAATGCCATTGGCGGCGAGCCGGCGGTGGCGGCCGAGATTGCCAACCGCATCGCCTCGGGCGACCTGTCGCAGTCGGGGCTGGCGGGCGCAGCCCAGGCCCCCGAAGGCAGCGTGATCGCCGCCGTGCAGCGCATGAGCGAGCAGCTGCGCCGGCTGGTGACGCGCATCCATGACACGGCCGGCGTCATCCACCGCTCGGCCGGCGAGATCGCCACGGGCAGCGTGGACCTGTCGCAGCGCACGGAGCGCCAGGCCAGTTCGCTGGAAGAAACCGCCGCCTCCATGGAGCAGCTCACGGCCACCGTGCACCAGAACGCCGAGAACGCCCAGCACGCCAGCCAGATCGCCTCGGGCGCCTGTTCCGTGGCCGAGCGCGGCGGCTCCGTGGTGGACCAGGTGGTGGCCACCATGGGCGAGATCAACAGCTCCTCGCGCCGCGTGGTGGACATCATCGGCGTGATCGACGGCATTGCCTTCCAGACCAATATCCTCGCGCTGAATGCGGCCGTGGAAGCGGCGCGCGCGGGCCAGCACGGACGCGGCTTTGCCGTGGTGGCCGGCGAGGTGCGCACGCTGGCACAGCGCAGCGCCTCGGCCGCGCGCGAGATCAAGACGCTGATCCAGGCCTCGGTGGAGCGCGTGGACACGGGTGCCGCTTTGGTGGAGCAGGCCGGCCAGACCATGCGCGAGGTGGTCACCACGGTGCGCAACATCACGGGCATCGTCAGCGAGATCGCCTCGGCCAGCCGCGAGCAGAGCAGCGGCATCGAACAGGTGGGCCACGCCGTGACCGACATGGACCGCGTGACCCAGCAGAACGCCGCCCTGGTCGAACAGTCCTCGGCCGCCACGCAGGTGCTGCAGCAGGAGTCTGAGAAGCTCTCCCGCCTGACGGCATCGTTCAAACTCTAGGCTTCGCCTCCCTTCTCTTTTCAGACATGATCACCTGCTACCTGCGCTACATCATCGACCCGTTCAAGGCCAAGGAATTCGAGGAGTACGGCAAGACCTGGATTCCGCTGGTCGAGAAATTCGGCGGCAAGCACCACGGCTACTTCCTGCCGGCCGAAGGCGCCAACAATGTGGCGCTGGCCATGTTCAGCTTCCCCAGCATGGCGCTGTACGAGGAGTACCGCATCAAGTCCATGCAGGACCCCGAATGCCAGGCGGCCTTCCGCTACGCGGAGGACACGCGCTGCATCCTCAGCTACGAGCGCAGCTTCATGCGCCCCGTGTTCGGCTGAATGTGCCCGGCGCCGCAGCCGCCCCTCGAACCGGGCAAGCGGGCAAGCGCTGGCGGCTCGACAAATCCGGCGCCGCGCCTGCACGAGCCTACAGCAGAATATCCGCCGTGGGGTACTTCCAGAAGTCGCGCAGCAGGTAGCTGATCGGCAGGTTCAGATTCGTGGAGCTGGGTGGAATCGGCTGCAGGAACCACTTCTCGTAGATGGGGTGGATTTCGCGGCTGGTGATGATGCGCTTCATCTCTTCATCGACCAGTTTCTTGAACGCGGTATCGGCCTTCGGCAGCATGATCGCCAGGGGTTCGGTGGACAGGAACTTGCCCACCACCTTCAAGGCACGTGGATCGGGCCGTGCAGCGGCCAGCCCGTTGAGAAGCACGTCATCCATCACGAACGCGTCGGCTTCGCCCTTCTCCACCATCTCCAGGGCCCTCGCGTGATCGGGGGCCTCCACAATGGTGATGCCCATCAGGCGCTGCCTGTTGGCCTGCGTCACCAGGGCCATCGGGCTGGTGCCCTTGGTGGAAACCAGCTTTTTGCCCTTGAGATCCTCCATCGCGTTGATGGTGCTGTCGGCCTTCACTAGCATCCGGGCGCCGGTGATGAAATGGGGAACCGTGAACGCCACGGTCTGGCGCCGCTGCGCGTTGTTCGTGGTCGAGCCGCACTCCATGTCGGCCTTGCCCTGCTCGATCACGGCCATGCGATTGGCGGGCGTGACCATCAGGAACTCCACCTTCATGTCCTTCCTGCCTGTCTGCTTGCGCACCGCCTCGGCCAGGCGAAGGCACAGATCCAGCGCATAACCGACGGGCTTGCCGCTGCGGGTGTCAATGTAGGAGAAGGGGACCGACGATTCCCGGTGCGCAATCACCAGCGCGCCACCGGCCTGGATCTTGTCCAGCACACCGGCTGCAGATACACCGCTCAAGGCCCACAGGCCCAACGCACCCAACGCAATACCCCACTGGCGAAAGATCATCTGAGTCCTTGGCTCGCAAGCGCCGGGCGACGCCCAGCAGGTTGTGACAGGTTATACACGTATTGTTACCAGGCGCGCAAACCTGGGCTGCTGGCTGTTTCGATGGCAGCTTGGGCACTGGCTTTTCCCCCTCTCCCGTTATGGCAGGATCACCAGCACCAGAATTACCGAGGGAACTCCCATGCTGATCAACTGCGTTGCCTACGAAAACGGGGCCAAGCTGGCGGACATTCCTGTCGCCGACATCAGCAACTACATAGAGCGGCCCGGCTGCTTCGTCTGGGTGGCGCTGGCGGACGCCACGCCGGCCGAACTGGAGGAGATGCGCCAGGAGTTCGGCCTGCACGCCCTGGCCGTGGAGGATGCGCTGCACGGCCACCAGCGGCCCAAGCTGGAGGAGTACGGCAGCTCGCTGTTTGCCGTGATGCACCTGCTGGAGCCCGAGCCCGAGCGGCCCGGCCACTTCAACCATGGCGAGGTCGATGTCTTCGTGGGCTCCAACTACGTGCTGTCGGTGCGCAACCGCAGCAAGCGCGGTTTCCTGGGCGTGCGCGAGCGCTGCGAAAGCGAGCCGGAGCTGCTGCGCCACGGCTCGGGCTTTGTGCTGTATGCGCTGATGGATGCGGTGGTGGACCGCTACTTTCCCATCATCGACGCGCTGGAGGTGGAGCTGGAGCAGATCGAGCAGCAGATCTTCACCAAGGGCGCGGCGCGCGACAACATCAAGCAGCTGTATGAACTCAAGGGCCGCGCCATGGACCTCAAGCATGCCGTGGCCCCCCTGCTGGAAGCCGTGGGCAAGCTCAACGGCGGGCGCGTCCCCCAGATCTGCGTGGGCTCCAGGGACTACTTCCGCGATGTGATGGATCACCTGGGCCGCATCAACGCCCAGATCGACACCATGCGCGACACGGTGGGCACGGCCATCCAGGTGAACCTGTCCATGGTGTCCATCGAGGAAAACGAAGTCACCAAGCGGCTGGCAGCCTGGGCCAGTATCTTCGCCATCTGCACGGCCTTTTTCGGCGTCTGGGGCATGAACTTCGAGAACATGCCCGAACTGAAGTGGCAATACGGCTATCCGGCCGCGCTGCTGTTCGTGCTGGGTGTTTGCGGCCTGCTTTACTACAAGTTCCGCAAGGCGGGGTGGCTGTAGGCGGCGGGAAGGCGAGCGGTGCCAGGGTATTCACCCAGCCGCACCGTCACAGCCGCGTCACACATCCACGCCACCATCCCAGGCGCCAACTCCTGGACGCCCGGATTCCCCACCATGTACGACGAACTTCTGCCCGACCACCATGATTCGCTGATGCAGCGCATCGAACGCGATCTGCTCGACAGCTACGACGAAGAACTGGAGATGGAGATAGACGACGCCCGCCTGGGCAGCGGTGGCGACGATCTGGACGGTGCCGACACCGTGAGCCGCCAGACCTACTTCCGCGAGCTGCTGCGCCTGCAGGGCGAGCTGGTCAAGCTGCAGGACTGGGTGCAGCACCACAGGAAAAAGGTGGTCATCCTCTTCGAGGGCCGCGATGCGGCCGGCAAGGGCGGCGTAATCAAGCGCATCACCCAGCGCCTGAACCCTCGCGTGTGCCGCGTGGCTGCCCTGCCCGCGCCCAACGACCGCGAGCGCACGCAATGGTATTTCCAGCGCTATGTCTCCCACCTGCCTGCGGGCGGCGAGATCGTTCTCTTTGACCGCAGCTGGTACAACCGCGCCGGCGTGGAGCGCGTGATGGGCTTTTGCTCCGACGAGGAGTACGAGGAGTTCTTCCGCTCCGTGCCCGAGTTCGAGAAGATGCTGGTGCGCTCGGGCATCACGCTGGTGAAGTACTGGTTCTCCATCACCGACGAGGAGCAGCACCTGCGCTTTCTGGGCCGCGTGCACGACCCGCTCAAGCAGTGGAAGCTCAGTCCCATGGACTTCGAGAGCCGCCGCCGCTGGGAGGACTACACCAAGGCCAAGGAAGCCATGCTGGAGCGCACCCACATCGCCGAGGCGCCCTGGTGGCTGGTGCAGGCCGTGGACAAGAAGAAGGCCCGGCTCAACTGCATCTCCCACCTGCTGACGCAACTGCCCTACGAAGAGATAGAGCACCCGGCCATCGTGCTGCCCGAGCGCACGCGCAACCCGGAGTACACGCGCAACCCGGTTCCCCAGCACATGTACGTGCCGGATCTGTACTGAGCGGCGGCCGGCAGCGGGCTGTCGGCGTTCTCGCGGCCCGTCTTCTCAAGACCTGTTTCCTCAAGCCTTCTGCGCCTCGCCGTCCTCCACGGATGCCTCGGGCGACTCAGAGGACGCGGAGGCCTCGGAGGACTCGGACGACTCAGGCGTCTCTGGCGCTGGCTCTGCCTTGGCGACTGCAGCCGCCTGCGGCACCTCGGCAACCTCTACAACCTCGGCCGCACGCTTGCGCCGGTCCTGCTCCAGCAGCGCGGTCAGCGCCGCGTGGATGCGCTCCAGCGTTCCGCCCGGGTTGACCCACCAGTCCGTGGACCAGATGCGCAGAATCTGCCAGCCCAGGCCGCGCAGCACCTGCTCGCGCAGCTTGTCGCGGTCGCGCGCCGTGGCCGAGCGGTGGTAGGTGGCGCCGTCGCACTCCACGCCCGCCAGGTAGCTGCCCGCATGGTCCGGGTGCACCACGCCCAGGTCCACGCGGAACGAGGATGCGCCGATCTGCGTGTGCACGCGCCAGCCCTTGCGCTCCAGCGCCTGGGCCACGCTGGCCTCGAAGGGGCTGTCGAAATCGCCCTGGCTGCCATGGTGCGACTCGGCCAGCGCGCGCGGGCCGCGCTCGGCAAATTCCAGGAAGTGCTTGAGATCGCGCACGCCCGCCGCCTGGGTGCGCGAC
Source organism: Delftia sp. ZNC0008 (assembly GCF_000799035.1). Taxonomy (NCBI): domain Bacteria; kingdom Pseudomonadati; phylum Pseudomonadota; class Betaproteobacteria; order Burkholderiales; family Comamonadaceae; genus Delftia; species Delftia sp. ZNC0008. Next base: position 907 of record NZ_JTKZ01000323.1, on the reverse strand, counting down.
AGGTCCATCTGCTCGCCGCGCAGGCTGGAGAAGATGCGCAGCTCCTGCCGCGCGCGCGTCACCGCCACGTTCAGCCGCCGCTCGCCGCCGTCGCGGTTGAGCGGGCCGAAGTTCATGGACACCGCGCCCGAGATATCGGGCCCGTAGGTGATGGAAAAGTACATGATGTCCCGCTCGTCGCCCTGCACGCTTTCCAGGTTCTTGACGAAGACGGGCTCCAGCAGCGCATCGGAGAAAAACGGCTCCAGCCCCGGGTCCTTGCGGCGCTCCTCGTCCAGCAGGTCCTCGATCAGGCTTTGCTGCTCGGAGTTGAAGGTGACCACGCCGATGGTGGCACCCGACTGCGCAAACCCCGGCGACTTCAGACGCGCCACCAAGTCGGCCACCAGGGCCTTGGCCTCGGGCTGGTTGATGCGGGCGCCACCTTTTTCATAGCGGCCCTGCACGGCGTGGAAGCTGACGGCGCGGTCATCGGTGACGGGCGAGGGAAAGGTCACCAGCCCGCCGCCGTAGTAGCGGTGGTTGCTGAAGGCGATCAGGCTTTCATGGCGCGAGCGGTAGTGCCACGACAGGTTGCGCGTGGGCAGGCTGGCGCCCAGGCATTCGTCCAGGATGCTTTCCATGTCGCCTTCCACGCCCTGCGTGTCGTCGTCGAAGGTGTCGGAGGTGTCGGCACGGCCGAAGAAGCTGGTGGGCGGCAGCTGCTTGGGGTCGCCCACCATGACCACCTGCCTGGCACGCGCCATGGCGCCGATGGCGTCCCAGACGGGGATCTGAGAGGCCTCGTCGAAGATGACGATGTCGAAGTTGCTGGTCTCGGCGCTCAGGTACTGGGCAATGGACAGCGGGCTCATCAGCAGGCAGGGCGTCAGGCGCAGCACGGCCGACGGGATCTGCTCCAACGCGG
>NZ_JTKZ01000038.1:0-1341 GCF_000799035.1 Delftia sp. ZNC0008 | reverse complement strand
CCATCACCATGCTGCTGTCTCCCGCGCACTGGGGTCAGCCCCCGTTCCGCCAGGAATTGCTGCTGCGTGCCCGCGCCCAGTACGGCGCCGAGGCGGTACTGCACATCCAGCCGCCGTACAGCGTGAGCACGGCCCCGGCCGACTACTTTGCGGCCCTGGGCCGGCAGTGCGGGCTGGGCGAGGTGGGCTCGGACTACGAATTCGAGGCCCTGCTGGAAAAGCGCCTGCTGGCAGGCGGCCGCCTGTTCTGCCTGGTCAGCCGTTTCGAGCAAGGCACGGCCGCACTGCGCGAGACGCTGGCCGGCATCCTGCGCAGCCTCAGCGAAATGCACAGCGGCCGCCTGCACCTGCTGCTGTGCGGCAGCGAAGCGCTGGCCGACCTCAAGTACCGCAGCGGCGACCTGTCCCTGCTCAACATCGGCCAGGTGGCCCACTGGCCCGATCCCACGCAGGAAGACCTGGCCCTGATGGCGCGCCAGCGCTGGCCGGCAACAGCCTGGCCGGCCGAGGTCATCGTGGCATTGCAGGCCCTGACGGGCGGGCATCCCGCGCTCTTCGAGGAAGCGCTGCAATGGCTGGTGGAGCAGGGTGTGGGCATCGCTGCCGTGCACTCGCCACTGCTGCGCGCCCATCTGGTGGCCAGTGCGCGCCTGTGGCAGACCCTGCTGCCACTGGCCCAGGAGCCGGCCGCACGCGATCAATTGCGAAGCCTGGTGGATGCGGCATCGCTGGGCCGTGCGCGGCCTTATCTGCAGGATGCCGTGCTGCGGCGCCTGTTCTGGGGCAACCTGCTGCAGGTGCGCGGAGCGGGCGAGGGCGCCCACCTGCACTGGCGCTGCGACATCGCCCGCGAAGCCGCAATGGCAGTGCTGCAGGCATGAGCGGCCCGGCCCGCCTTCTGCAGCTGCCCCGATCCTATTGGCGCGCCGCGCTGCTGGCCTTGTTCACGCTGTTCATAGGCACCGCCATACTTTTGCCCCGCTACAACCCCGTTACCCGCGGCAGCCTGCAGGGCGCGGAAAGTTCAGGGCGGGTCTGGAACGAAATCATCCTGTGGCGCCTGGCCCTGATGGAGCATGTGCGCCAGCATGAAAGCTGGCCGCAGGACATCGCCAGCGTGGCACCGGAGATTGCCGAGCCCCGCGTGCGCATGAGTTCGCCCAGGCCCTTCGTGCTGCAGGCGGACATCGTGCGCGACAGCCAGATGGGCGTGCTCTCAGGAACCCAGGTCCTGCTGCAGCTGAACATGCCCAGCCAGGACTGGAGCTGCCAGGGCGGCCAGCCACCCACCCCGCCACGCTATCTGCCGCTGAACTGCAGCCCCTCGCCAGGCCAGCCAGA
>NZ_JTKZ01000892.1:0-9584 GCF_000799035.1 Delftia sp. ZNC0008 | reverse complement strand
TTTATGAGCCTGTGCGCGATCTCCTGCAGCGGTGCAGGCAGGGCGCGGTAGCTTTCCAGCAGGCGCTGCTCGTCCACGGGCAGCGGCGCGTTGTCGTCTTCAAGCCCCGCCGTCAGCTCCAGCGCCGTGGTCTGCAGCGCCAGGGCCACGCGGGCCAGGGTGTCGTTCTTGAGGGTGCGGATGGCCCCCGATTCGATCTGCGACACGGCCGAGGCCGTGATGCCTGCGGCCTCGGCCAGCCGGCCCTGGGTCATGCCCAGTTCGGCGCGGCGGGCGCGTATGCGTTCACCGATATGTCTCATGGCCCGTGCATCCAAAGCCTGTGGCGCGGGCGCTCAGGCGCCGTGGCACTTCTTGAACTTCTTGCCGCTGCCGCAGGGGCAGGGGTCGTTGCGGCCCGGCTGCTCGCCCTTGACGATGGTTTCCTGGCGCGGGCCCATGCTCTTCCAGATCTGGCGCAGGTCGTACAGCGCCCAGATGGCCTCGCCGAACTGCTCCACGCGCTCCTGGCTGGTGCTGGCGGGGCCGTCCTCGTCGTACATGCAGACTTCGGGCTTGCCGGTGTCGTCCTCGGTCAGGGCCACGACGGCGTTGAGCGCCTCGTTGAGCCAGCCGGCGGCTTCCTTGTCGCGCGGGGCGGCCCATTCCTCGGCCCAGTTCTCGACCACGAACATGAAGCCCAGCGCCCAGATCTGGCCGAACGAGGGAATCTCGCCGTCATCGGGACGCTCTTCCTCGGGCAGCGACAGGATGGCGCCGCGCATGTCCATGGCCTCGGGCTGGAAGGTGCGGTCGTCTTCCAGCGTCTTCACGTCGGCGTCCAGCTGGGTGCGGATCTCGTCCATGCGCAGGCCCACCAGCTCCAGAAAGCGAGCCTGCTGCGCCGCGTCCTTGAACACTTCCATCAGCGGCAGCGGCTGGCCCTCGGCCACCTCCAGCGTGCCGCCGTCGCCCAGCAGCATGGGCAGCCACTCGGCGGCCGGCACCTCGCGGCGCGTGCAGATCAGCGCCGTCAGGAAACCGTCGCAGAACTCCCACTGCGGAATCTCCTCGCCGCGCGTGCGCAGCTCGTCGAGCAGATCGTCAAGCTCCTCTAGCGCCTCGGGCGTCAGGGCAGGCTCGTCGGGCAGGGCGGTGGCTTCGTGGGCGTCGTTGGACATGGCGGAAATCTCTAGGGAAAACAGGGAGAAGGAACCGGCCACGGCCAGCCCCTCGAATGAATGGCCCGCAGTGTAGCCGCGCCGCCATGTCCGTGGCGCCCGGTCGGAACTTGCCCCGAAAGCCCAGCCGCCCCGATCGCCCGTGACCCCTGAGACGGGCGCGGCCCAAAGTCAGGGGCGCCGAGCAAGAGCCGCCTCGGGGCGATGGCGCCGTCCCCCTCCCTCGCGAAGCGAGTAGAGAGGGGGAAGCCGCGCAGCGGCTCAGGGGTTCAAAGAGTCCTTCCGATGATCTCCTTCATGATCTCGTCGCTGCCCCCGTAGATCCGCCCTATGCGCGCATCGGTCCAGGCGCGGCCGATCTGGTATTCGGTCATGTAGCCGTAGCCGCCGTGCAGTTGCAGGAATTCGTCGAGCAGGCGGTTTTGCAGCGCCGTGGCATTGAGCTTGACCATGGCGGCCCGGTCGGGGGCGAGCGCGCGGCGCAGGTGCAGGGCGATGCAGTCGTCCACGAAGACGCGCAGCATGGTGGCCTGGGCCTTGGCCTCGGCCAGCTTGAAGCGCGTGTTCTGGAAGTCGAACACCGGCTGGCCGAAGGCCTTGCGCTCGCGCGTGTAGGCAATGGTCTTGTGCAAAAAGGCTTCGATGGAGGCGGCCGCGCGCACGGCCACCACCAGGCGCTCCTGGGCCAGTTCGTGCATCAGATACCTGAAGCCCGCGTTCTCCTCGCCCAGCAGGTGGTCGGCCGGCACGCGCACGTTGTCGAAGAACAGCTCCGAGGTGTCCTGCGCCATGAGGCCGATCTTCTCGAGCTTGCGGCCCTTGGAGAAGCCGGGCATGCCGTCCTCGACCACGATCAGGGACACGCCCTTGGCACCCATCTCGGGCGCGGTCTTGGCGACGACGATGACCAGCTCCGAATTGATGCCGTTGGTGATGAAGGTCTTCTGGCCGTTGAGCACGTAGTGGTCGCCCTCGCGCCGCGCCGTGGTGCGCACGGACTTGAGGTCGCTGCCCGCGCCGGGCTCGGTCATGGCGATGGCGCCGATCAGCTCGCCTGCGGCCATGCGCGGCAGCCAGCGGTCCTTCTGCACCTTGTTGCCATAGGCATGGATGTAGGGCGCGACGATGTCCGAATGCAGCGGAAAGCCCAACCCGCTGGCGCCCGTGCGCGCGATCTCCTCCAGCAGCACGGCCGCATGGCCGAAGTCGCCGCCGCCGCCATAGGGCTCGGGCAGCATGGGGTTGAGCAGGCCTTCGCGCCCGGCCTTGCGCCAGACCTCCTTGGGCACGATGCCCTGGCGCTCCCATTCGGCATGGTGGGGGACGATCTCGCGCTCGAAGAAGCGGCGGGCCTGCTCGCGGAACTGTTCATGGTCTTCGCGGTAGACGGAGCGCTCGGTCAGGTCTTGCATGGGTCGGTATCCGGTGGTTGTCGGTGAGGAAAGACGGGGAAGGGCCGTTCAGGCGCTGCGCAGGTTGAAGCCCGCGTGGGGCTGCTCGCGCAGCCTGTCCTTGAGCACGCGGCGCAGCAGCTTGCCCGTGGGCAGGCGCGGCAGCTCGTCCACGAACTGCAGGCGCTGCGGGCGCTTGAGGCGCGACAGCGTGGCGCCGGCCTCGGCGACGATGGCGCGCGCCATCTCGGCGCTGGCCGCATGGCCCTGGCGCAGCACGACCACGGCCATGGGCTGCTCGCCGAAGTCGGGCTCGGGCACGCCGACCACGGCCACCTCCTGCACGGCCGGGTGCGTGGCCAGCGCGTTCTCTATCTCCTGCGGATAGAGGTTGACGCCGCCCGACAGGATGAGGTCGGCCCGCCGGTCGCTGAGAAAGAGGTAGCCCTCCTCGTCCACATGGCCCAGGTCGCCGTAGGTGGCCCAGCCACGCTCGTCGATGGCCTCGCGGGTCTTGGCGGGGTCGTTGAGGTAGGCGAAGGGCGCCACGTCCGAGAAGAACACGCGGCCGATCTGGCCCGCAGGCAGCTCCTGCCCGTCGTCGCCCACGATGCGCAGCCGACCGTAGCTGGCGCGGCCCACGGAGCCTGGACGCCGGCGCCATTCGGCGGAGTTGATCAGGGTGATGCCGCAGCCTTCGGAGCCTGCGTAGTACTCCAGCAGGATGTCGCCCCACCAGTCCAGCAGCGCCTGCTTGACGGCCACCGGGCAGGGCGCGGCCGCATGGATGGCGCAGCGGTGGCTGGACAGGTCATAGCCGTGCCGCACCTCCTCGGGCAGCTGCAGCAGGCGGCCCAGCATGGTCGGCACCCATTGGCTGTGGGTGATGCGGTAGCGCTCGATCATCGCCAGCGCCTGCTGTGCGTCGAAGCGCGCCGTGATCACCACCGCGCCGCCGCCGTCCAGCGTGCGCAGGCAGTAGCGCAGCGGCGCTGCGTGGTACAGCGGCGCGGGCGAGAGGTAGACCGTGTCGGCGTCAAAGCCCATGTTGCGCTGCCAGGCCAGGAATTCGGGGTCGGCCTGCGTGCGGTAGAGCGCCGCCGGCAGCGCCTTCTTGATCCCCTTGGGCCGGCCCGTGGTGCCCGAGGAGTACAGCAGGTCGCGCCCCAGCGGACGGCCTGACAGGTCGATGGGCGCGGGCGCCTGCGCACGCCAGGCGGCCAGGGCATCGGCCAGCGACGGCAGGCCGGTGGATGCGCAGTCTCCGTCCACCGAATGCACGGAGGGGGCCAGTTCGGCCGGCAGCTGCGCCGCCGTGGCGGCCGAGGCAAAGACATGGCGCGACCCGCTGTCGCCCAGGATGTAGGCCACCTCGGGCGCCGTCAGGTGGGTGCTGATGACCACCGTGTACAGGCCCGCCAGGCGCGCGGCCAGCACCAGCTCCAGGATCTCCACGCGGTTTTCCATCAGCACGGCCACCGTATCGCCGGCCGCCAGGCCTTGCCCGGCCATCCACTGCGCCACCTCGCGCGAGCGCTGCGCCAGCGCGCCCGCCGTGTGCTGCTGGCCGCTGTCGCCCATGGTCAGCGCAACGCGGTCGGGCCGGGCATCGGCCCAGCTGTGAAAGTCATGCACGCCTGTCTCCTTTGCTTTTTTGAATCCGCCGTCTCGAATTCATCGGGTTTCAGCAAGTATTTTTGTTTGCTCGCGGTTTTTCATCCGGGAAAACGCTTTGTTCAATGCAAATTTCGAGACTTATCATTCATTTCGTGAACCTCCAGTCTCATTAAATCAGCATGAACACTCCCGTCATCGTCGATGCCATCCGCAGTCCCATGGCCCGGGCCAAGCCCGATGGCGCCCTGGCCCAACTCCACCCCGTCGATCTGCTCAGCCAGGTGCTGGAGCAGCTCGTGCAGCGCAACCGCATCGACCCCGGCGCGGTGGACGATGTGATCACCGGCTGCGTGAGCCAGGCTGGCGAGCAGGCCGGCACGCCGGGCCGCCTGGCCTGGCTGGCCGCAGGCCTGCCGGCCCATGTGCCGTCCACCACCATTGACCGCAAGTGCGGCTCCAGCCAGCAGGCCGTGCACTTTGCCGTGCAGGCCATCATGTCGGGCACGCAGGACATGGTGATCGCCTGCGGCGTGGAGTCCATGAGCCGCGTGCCCATGGGCAGCTCGCGCATGGGGCAGAACACCACGGGCGCACGCTTCGATGCGCGCTTTGCACCGGGGCTGGTGGGCCAGGGCGTGTCGGCCGACCTCGTGGCCGCGCGCTGGGGCCTGAGCCGCGAGGAACTGGATGCCTATGCCGCGCGATCGCACCAGCGCGCCCATGCGGCCCAGTCGGCCGGGCACTTCGAGCGCGAGATCGTGGGCATCACCACGCCTGCCGGCCTCTTCACGGCCGACGAGACCATCCGCCCGGCCACCACGGCGCAGAAGCTGGGCGCGCTCAAGGCCGTGTTCCAGAACGACGAGCTGTCGGCGCGCTTTCCGCAGATCCGCTGGCACACCACGGCGGGCAATGCCTCGCAGATGACCGACGGCGCCAGCGCCATGCTGCTGATGAGCGAGAAGCGCGCCCAGCAGCTGGGCCTGCGCCCGCGTGCGCGCTTCGTGGCGCTGGACGTGGTGGGCGACGATCCGCTGTACATGCTCACGGCCCCCATTCCCGCCACGCGGCGCGTGCTGGCCAAGGCCGGCATGCGGCTGGAGCAGATGGACCACTGCGAGATCAACGAGGCCTTCGCCTCCGTGCCCCTGGCCTGGCTGAAAGAGCTGAGGGAACTGGGCGCCGACCCCGAGCGGCTGAACCCGCGCGGCGGCGCCATCGCCCTGGGCCATCCGCTGGGGGCCTCGGGCATCCGCCTGATGACCACCATGCTGCACGCGCTGGAGGACAGCGGCGCGCGCTACGGCCTGCAATCCATGTGCGAGGCCGGCGGCATGGCCAACGCCACCATCATCGAACGCCTGTGAGCCAGGCACGGGAGACACATCCATGCAACTGCAAGAGAACATGACGGCCCTGGTGACGGGCGGCGTATCGGGCCTGGGCGAGGCATCGGCCCTGGCGCTGCTGGAACGCGGCCTGAACGTGGTGGTGGTGGACCTGAACGAGGACCGCGGCGCGGCCATGGTGGACGCCGCCCGCCAGCGCCACGGCAGTCGCCTGCGCTTCGTGAAGGCCGACGTGGCCGACGCCGACCAGATGGCCGCCGCCATTGCCGCCGCCGAGGACTTCGGCGAGTTCCGGGCCCTGGTGCACTGTGCGGGCGTGGGCGGGCCGCTGCGGCTGGTGGAAAAGGACGGCAGCCCGGGCTCGCTGGACAAGTACACGGGCATCGTCCGCGTGAACCTGATCGGCACCTTCAACACGCTGCGCCTGGCCGCCGCCAGCATGGCGCGCAACGAGCCCGTGCAAGGCGAGCGCGGCGCCTGCGTGCTCACGGCCTCGGTGGCGGGCTACGAGGGGCAGATCGGCCAGATTCCCTATGCGTCGGCCAAGGCCGGCATCATCGGCATGACCATCGTCGCCGCGCGCGACCTGGCCACGCGCATGATCCGCGTGTGCACCATTGCGCCGGGCCTGTTCGACACGCCCATCCTGGCCAAGCTGCCCGACAACATCCGCCAGTCGCTGGCCGCCTCCGTGCCCAACCCCGCACGCCTGGGCCACCCGTCCGAGTACGCGCTGACCGCGCTGCACATTCTTGAAAATCCCATGCTCAATGGCGAGACGATTCGCCTGGACGGTGCCATTCGGATGAGTCCTCGCTGAGAAGCGCCCCGGCCCAGCACACGCGCGGAGAAGAAACACCATGTTCAAACGTCTCACGCTGGCGGCGGCTGCCTTGCTGTGCGCCACGGCCGCCATTGCAGCCGATGCCTGGCCCACCCGGCCCATCACCCTGGTCGTGCCGGGCGCGGTCGGGGGCTCCACCGACATTCCCGCGCGGCTGCTGGCGCTCAAGCTGGGCGAGCGGCTGGGCCAGCCCGTCATCGTGGACAACAGGCCGGGCGCGGGCGGCTCCATCGGTGCCAGCCAGGTGGCACGCGCGCAGCCGGACGGCTATACGGTGCTGGTGGGCAACACGGGCTCCAACGCCATCAACTACACGGCCTACAAGAAGCTGCCCTACAGGCCCGAGGACTTCGTGGCGCTGACGGACATGATCTCGTTTTCCAACGTGCTGGTCGTGCCGCAGGCATCGCCGGTGCGCTCGCTGGACGATCTGCTCAAGGCCGCGCGGCAGGCGCCGGGCAAGTTGTCGTTCTCCTCGGCCGGCGTGGGCCAGACCACGCACCTCATGGGCGAGCTGCTGCGCGAGCGCACAGGCGTGGACGTGGTGCATGTGCCCTACCGCGGCTCGGCACCGGCGACGGCGGCCATCGTCTCGGGAGAGACGCAGTTCATGTTCGACAACCTCACGGCCTCGCTGGTGCACATCAAGGCGGGCAAGCTGCATCCCATCGCCGTGACGGGCGCGCAGCGCGAGCCCGAGCTGCCCAACGTGCCCACCACCACCGAGCTGGGCCTGCAGGACTTCGACAAGGTCGGCTGGATGGGTTTCTTCCTGCCCGCGCAGACGCCGCCCGCCGTGGTGCGCAAGCTCACCGACGGCCTGGTCGCCGTGCTCCGGGACCCCGAGGTGGCGCGCCGCTACCGCGAGCTCGGCGGCCGCCCGGGCGGCATGCCGCAGGCGCAGTTCACCCAGCTGGTGGACAACGACCGCAAGAGCTGGGGCGCGCTGATCACCAGCCGCCAGCTGCAACTCGACTGAACCGATTTCGACGGAGACGCCATGAAGGTGCTGGACAGCGTGCGCGTGCTGGAGATTGGCGGCATCGGCCCGGGGCCGTTCTGCGCCATGCATCTGGCGGACCTGGGTGCCGATGTGGTGTCCATCGTGCGGCCTGAGGCGGAACCCGCCGCCACCTCAGCCGCCTCCGCGCTGTCGCGCGGCAAGCGCTCGGTGTTCGCCGATCTCAAGTCACCCGAAGGGCGTGACCTGGTGCTGGCCCTGGTGCGCGATGCCGATGCGCTGATCGAGGGCATGCGGCCCGGCGCCATGGAGCGCCTGGGCCTGGGACCCGAGGCCTGCCAGGCCCTCAACCCGCGCCTGGTCTATGGCCGCATGACGGGCTGGGGCCAGGACGGCCCGCTGGCCCATGCAGCCGGCCACGACAACAACTATGCGGCCGTCTCAGGCGCGCTGTGGGGATGCGCGCCGGCCGATGCCCGGCCGGTCTCGCCGTTTGCCACGCTGGGCGACATCGGCGGCGGCGCCATGTACCTGATGACGGGGCTGCTGGCCGGCATCGTGCAGGCGCGCGCCACGGGGCGCGGCACGGTGGTGGACGCGGCCATCGTCGATGGTGCGGCGCACATGCTCAACCTCATGCTGCACGCGCGCCAGCGCGGTCTGGTGGCCGACGAGCGCGGCCACAGCATCCACGACAGTGCACCGTTCTACGAAACCTATGCCTGTGCCGATGGCGGCTTCATCACCGTGGGAGCCATCGAGCCGCAGTTCCACGCCCTGCTGCTGGACAGGCTGGGCCTGGCCGGTGCCGCAGCGTTCCAGGGCCCCCAGTGGGACCGCGCCGCCTGGCCCGCGCGGCGCGCGCAGCTGCAGACGCTGTTCGCCTCCCGGCCCCGCGCGCACTGGCAGCAATTGCTGGAGGGCAGCGATGCCTGCTTCGGCGCCGTGCTCAGCCCTGTGGAAGCCGCCAGCCACCCGCACCTGCAGGCGCGTGGCGTCTATCTGCAGCCCGAAGGCGGCGCCCTGCAGGCCAGCCCCGCGCCACGCTTTGACGGCCAGGCCTATGCGCCGGGCCGTGCGAATGCCGCAGGCTCCGACACCGCCAGCGTGCGGGAGAAGGTGAGCGCAGGGCGCGCGCAGGAAGTCTGGCGCAGCGCCCGCTGATTCACGAGAGGCTGGAGGCGCCCAGCATGCCTTCGACCAGGCGCACCAGCGTGATCAGGCGCGGCCCGGCATCGCTTTCCAGCGCGCGGCTTTGCGGGCTGTAGATGGGCAGGGAGACCGAGAACACCCAGTACTCGCCGTCCTGGGCCGTGGACATGGGCACGGCAATGGACTGGATCTCGCGGTGCAGGTCGCCGTGGCTGCGGCAAAAGCCGTGCTCGGCCAGGTCGCGCCGCGCATCGTCGAGCCGCTCGCGCAGTTGCTGGGCGCGTGCGGGATCGTCGGCCTGCAGTTCCGCGATGAAGGCCTCGCGCTCGGCCTCGGGCAGGCTCAGCAGGTAGGCGCGGCCCGTGGCGGTGCGCGACAGCGAGATGTGCACGCCGATCTCGGGCAGGAAGACCTTGTTGGTCAGGCCGTTGGCCAGCTCCACCAGGCACAGCTGGCGGCCGTGGCCCACGGCCAGCTGGATCTGGCCCTCCAGGTGATTGGCCAGCTCCTGCATGTGCGGCCGCGCGAACTGGCGCATGTGCATGCGCGCCAGCACGGGCGAGGACAGGTTCAGCAGCCCCACGCCCGGCACGTACTTGGACAGGCGCTCGGAGTAGCGCATCAGGTTCAGTTCGCACAGGGTGTCAATCAGGCGGAACAGCGTGGGCTTGGGCAGGCCCGTCATGTCCATCAGTTCACGGGCGCTGAGCTCCTGGTGCTTGTTGGAAAAGCACTGCAGTACGGAGATGCCGCGCACCAGGGCGGCCACCAGCTTGCCACTGTCTTCGGAGTTCATGGATTGATGAGGGCTGAAAAGATGAAACGATTGTCTCAATTTTCAGGGTGCCGCCGCACAGATTTCCAGCGCCATGCGCAGTGCAAACCCGTAAACAGGCCTTGCCCCGCGCAACGGACATGACACGGCACAATCGGTCCATGCTTGGCGCCCTGCGCCTCCCACCAGAAAAGCCTGCCGTGTCCGAACCGTTTGCCGCCGTCCCGCCTTCCGAATCGCCAGACTACGACGCCTTCCTGCGCGCCCATGTGCTGAGCCAGCCTTTGAGCATCCAGCGCTATGACCGCGGCGACGAAACCATCTGGGTCAAGCGC
>NZ_JTKZ01000346.1:0-11193 GCF_000799035.1 Delftia sp. ZNC0008 | reverse complement strand
TCCTGCACTGCGCGCTGGTCCGTGGGGCCCAGCGTGCCCTGGGTGAGGGGGATGCTGGGGGCGGGCAGGGCGGGGGTGCTTTCTATGATTTCCTCGCCGGGCGACAGGCCCGGGCCGGGTGGCTCCGTGGGCTCGGGTGCGGGTTCAGGTGTCGGCGCCGGCTCCGGGGTGGCGGGTTGGCCGGGCTGTGCGGGCGGCTGCTGGTCAGGCCACCAGTCCTGCATGCGTTCCCGCAGGCGGCCGACCATGTCGGACCACCAGTGGCTTTGTTCGGGCGGCTCGAAGCGGGCCTTGGCGTCGATGACGGGGCTGCGCAGGGCGCGGGACATGAAGTCTCCCACCATGGGCAGGGCGCTGCGCGAGCCCTGGCCCCAGCGGTCGCTGCGCAGGGTGATGCGCGGGTCGTTGAAGCCGGCCCAGGCGCCGGTGACGATTTCCGGGTGCATAAGGATGAACCAGCCATCGGCATTGCCCTGGGTGGTGCCGGTCTTGCCGGCCACGTCGGCGTGGATGCCGTAGCGCTGGCGCACGGCCACGGCCGTGCCTTTGTCCACCACGGCGCGCAGCATGTCCACCAGGGCGTAGGCGTGGTCTTCGTCCAGCGCGCGCTCGGGCTTGGGCGGGCTGAATTCGGCAATGACTTTGCCCTCGGCGTCCTCGATGCGCGTGACCATCATGGGCGGCAGCCAGCGGCCACCGTGGGCCAGGCTGGCATAGGCGTTGACCATCTCCAGCAGTGACACCGGGCTGCTGCCCAGGGCCAGGGCGGGCACTTCGTCCAGCGGGCTCTGGCGCACACCCAGGGCGCGCGCCAGGCGCGCCACGCGGGCGGGGCCCACGGACTGCATGACTTCGGCGGTGATGGTGTTCTTGGAGTAGGCCAGGGCGTCGCGCAGCGTCATCTCGCGGCCCGTGGGTGGCGTGGCGTCGGTGGGGCGCCAGACTTCGCCGCCGGGCAGCTTGATTTCCACGGGGCCGTCCACGCGCTTGTCGTCGGGGGTGGCGCCCTGCTGCAGCGCGGCGCCATAGACAAAGGGCTTGAAGGTGGATCCGGGCTGTCGCCGTGCCTGCTGCACATGGTCGTAGGCGTCCTGCGTGAAGTCGCGGCTGCCCACCCAGGCCAGCACTTCGGAGGTGGCCGGGTTCAGCGCCACAAAGCCTGCCTGCACGCGCGTCTTGTCCTCGCGCAGCTGCTTCATGAAGGCCTTGTCGGCCAGCAGGGCCTTGAGGGTGTCTTCCTCGCTGTCCTTGTCCGTTGCCTTGTCCTTGCCTTGGCCGTCCGCGCGTTTGCGCGCGGCACGCCAGGCGGGGGTCTCTCGCACGAGTTGCTGCACCAGCGGGTTGGAGGCGTTCCAGCCGTCGCGCTGGCTCCAGGCGCCATTGGCCACGCCCTGCAGCGTGCGCGTCTGGCGCGCCACGGCCTGGTTGGCCCAGTTCTGCAGGCGCGAGTCGATGGTGGTGTGCACCACCAGGCCATCGGTGTAGATGTTGTAGTCGTTGCGGTCGGCCCAGTCGATCAGCCACTTGCGCAGATGCTGCGCGAAGTGCGGCGCCATGCCCAGGGGCTCTTCCTGGCGCTCGAAGTTGATGCGCATGGGGCGCTTCTTGAGCTGGGCGAACTCGGCCTCCTGCAGCACGCCGCGCTTGACCATTTGCGACAGCACCGTGTTGCGGCGGTACAGCGCGCGGTCGGGGTTGAGCACGGGGTTGTAGTAGCTCGTGCCCTTGAGCATGCCCACCAGCGTGGCGCTTTCCAGCACCGTCAGCCGCGCGGCCGGCTTGTCGAAATAGGTGCGCGCCGCCATCTCTATGCCGAAGGCGTTGTAGAGGAAGGGCACGGTGTTCAGATAGGTCTCGAGGATCTCGTCCTTGGTGTAGAGCGCCTCGATCTTGAAGGCCGTGATCGCCTCCTTGAGCTTGCGGTTGAGCGTGGGCGCGCGGCCGATCTCGGTCGGGTACAGGTTGCGTGCGAGCTGCTGGGTGAGGGTGGAGCCGCCCTGCGGATCGCCGCGCAGCGTGTGCACCACCGAGCCCAGCGTGCGGCGCCAATCCATGCCGTGGTGCTCGTAGAAGCGGTGGTCCTCGGTGGCGATCAGCGCCTTGATCACCGAGGGCGACATCTCGTCGAGCTTCACCCATTGCCGGTTGCTGCGCTTGAACTGCGCGAGCTGCTTGCCATCCGCGCTCATGATCTGGGCGGGCTGCTCCAGCTTGGCCTTGCGTATGTCGCGGATGCCGGGCGTGAACGGGATCAGGGCCAGCACATACAGCGCGAACAGCAGCGGCAGCGCAGCGGCGAACAGCAGCCATTCGCGCCGGGTGGGCCAGCGGTGCCACCAGGGCAGGGCCGCCACGCGCTGGCCGATGCGGCTGGCCAGCAGCCTTTGCCAGGCTGCGAGCACAGCGTTGGGCAGCTTCAAGTCATTGAAAGAAAAGCGCATATTGCAAGACGGCCCTGATGACAGGACATCAGGGCCGATAGGGCGGGACCATTCCGCGAAGGCTAGAGAATGCCCAAAAAAGCGGCACCCCGCTCGCGCGGGGTGCCTTGCCTATGGGCCAAGCCCCGGTATTGTCGGGCTGGCGTGTACTGGCGGGAAGTGCTTATTTCTCCAGCCAGTCGGACAGCTCGTCCGCGTGTTCCTGCTCCTGCTCCAGGATGGATTCGATCAGCCGGCGCGTGGTCGGGTCCTTGTCGCCGATCAGGTCGATCATCTGGCTGTAGGCCTCGATGGCCACGCGCTCGGCGATGAGGTTGGTGCGGATCATGGCCTTCAGGTCCGTCTCGCCGTTGTAGTCGGCGTGGCTGCGCTGGGTCAGCGTCTGGGGATTGAAGTCGGGCTCGCCGCCCAGCTGCACGATGCGCTGGGCCAGCTTGTCGGCGTGGGCCATTTCCTCGTTGGCATGGACCAGGAACTCGTCGGCAATGGCGGGCGAAGCCAGGCCCACGGCCGTGAAGTGGTGGCGCTTGTAGCGCATCACGCACACCAGTTCGGTGGCCAGCGAGTCATTGAGCAGCTTGATGATGTCCTCGCGCCAGGGCCCGAAATGCGGGGTCACGGCGCCATCGTCCAGGCTGCGCTTGGCAGCCTCCAGGGCCTTGGGGTCCAGCGCCAGGTGGCCGTTGCCGGGGTTGGATTTGGCTTGCTTCGTGGGGGTGCTGTTGGCGTTCATACAGGTGGCCTCTTCATCGTGGGACGGAAACTACGGCAGGCATGCGCCTATGCGGCTTGTAAACACCTGCCAGCGAAACGGGACCAGGCGGGCCGCTGTGCCCGCCTGTTGCCTTCCAAGGTAAGTTTTTGGCCGCCTGCTGTCTGTGAGACAAGTCCGCATCCCCATGCCCGGCCAGCGCGCCCCCGGGTGTCCCGGCGCTACCATGGATGCTCCACTTCAGGAGCACCGCATGAATGACACCGCCGCCGCGCCCCGCTCGGCCTACGACTTCGAGGCCACCTCCATCACGGGCCAGGCCGTCCCCCTGTCGGACTACCGCGGCAAGGTGCTGCTCATCGTCAACACCGCCAGCGCCTGCGGCTTCACGCCGCAGTACGCAGGACTGCAGGCGCTGCATGAGCAGTACGGCGAGCGCGGCCTGGTGGTGCTGGGCTTTCCGTGCAATCAGTTCGGTTCCCAGGAAAAGGGCAGCGAATCGGAAATCGCCAGTTTCTGCGACCTGAACTTTGGCGTGCGCTTCCCGCTCATGGGCAAGATCGACGTCAACGGCGCCAACGCCCACCCGCTGTACCGCTGGCTCACGGCCGAGGCGCCGGGCGTGCTGGGCACCAAGGCCATCAAGTGGAACTTCACCAAATTCCTCGTCGGCCGCGACGGCCTGGTCATCCGCCGCTATGCGCCGCAGGATGCGCCGGCCAAGCTGTCCACGGACATCGAGGCCGCGCTGGCGCTTTGATGCGCTGACCGCGCCTGTCCATCAGGGTTTCACGCAGGGCCGGCAGCGCGGGCCGGCCGCACGCCATGGTTAGCATGCTCCTTGACATCACAACAAGGAGACAACACCCGTGAAAGCCTTCCGCCGCACCGCCCTCGCCCTGCTCACTGCCTGCACCCTGCCCATGATTGCTACCAGCGCCGCCGCCCAGGACAAGCCCGTGGTCCAGTTCATTGCCACGGGCGGCACCATTGCCATGAAGATCGACCCGGTCAAGAACGCGCCCGTGCCCGCGATCTCGGGCGACGACCTGCTGGCCACCGTGCCCGACGTGGGCAAGTACGCGCGCATCCAGGTCAACAACCTGTCCAACGTGCCCTCCGACTACATGGACCCGGCCCGCTGGGTGCAGCTTACCCAGGCCGTACAGGCCGCGCTGGCCCGCCCTGAGGTGGCTGGCGCCATCGTCTCGCACGGCACGGACACGCTGGAGGAAACCGCCTTCTGGCTGGACCTGACCGTGCAGTCGTCCAAGCCCGTCGTGCTCATCGGCGCGCAGCGCAATGCCTCGGTGTCCGACTTCGACGGCCCGCGCAACCTGCTCAACGCCGTGCGCATCGCCGTGGACCCCAAGGCGCGCGACAAGGGCGCCATGCTGGCCATGAACAACCAGATCAACGCCGCGCGCTACGTTACCAAGACACACACGGCCAACGTGGAGACCTTCCGCTCGGGTGAATTCGGCTTTCTGGGCGAGGTCTACCCGGACCGCGTCAGCTTCGCCTCCGCCCCCGCGCGCCGCCAGCACCTGCCCATCCAGGCGCAGACCATGCCCGAGGTGGAAATCTTCCCCATGTACGGCGGCGCCAACGGCCAGGCCGTGCGCCAGGCGGTGGACCGGGGCGTCAAGGGCATCGTCATCGACGCCCTGGGCATGGGCAACATGAACGTCGCCATGCTCGATGCCGCCAAGTACGCCATCGGCAAGAACGTGCCCGTGGTCGTCAGCACGCGCGTGCACAACGGCCGCGTCATGCCCAGCTACGGCTTCGAGGGCGGCGGCAAGACCTCGTTCGAGGCCGGCGCCGTCATGGCCGACGATCTGCGCGCGCCCAAGGCGCGGATCCTGCTGATGCTGGCGCTGCAGTCCGGCGTGACGGGGCAGAAGGACCTGCAGGCAGTATTCGATCGCTAGTTCGACCGACAGGCCGCCGCAACCCTGCCGCGCAGGCCCTGGTCTTGCGCGGCATTTCTGGCGGGGCACCGAGGTGGCACACTGGCAGCCCCATATGCCAACCAGGGCGCACCATGCAGGATGACGATCTCGAATACGTGGGCTTCTGGGCCCGCACCGGCGCCGCGCTGATCGACACCGTGATCCTGCTCGTGCTCATGCTGCCGGCCCTGATCTCCATCTACGGATGGGAATACCTGGAGTCCGAAAAACTGTTGCACGGCCCGGCCGATTTCGTCATCTCCTGGGTGCTGCCTGCCATTGCCGTCGTCATCTTCTGGATCAAGAAACAGGCGACGCCGGGCAAGATGATCATCTCCGCCAGGATCGTGGACGCGCAGACCGGCGCGGACATGAGCACACAGCAGGCCGTCATTCGCTACCTGGCCTATTTCGTGTCCATCATCCCGCTGTGCCTGGGGCTGATCTGGGCGGCCTTTGACCCGCGCAAGCAAGGCTGGCACGACAAGATTGCGGGCACCGTGGTGGTCAGGCCCAAGCACCGGGGCGTGCAGCCGGTGAAGTTTCACTGATATCCATATCGCACTGCTCCAGCGCGCTGGCCGTTTGTGCCTCGGCCTGCTTCAACGCCTTCTGGCTGTCTGCCAGGCTGCGGGCAAGGCCCGCCCCGTGGCTCAATCCTCTTCCAACCCCGGCTCGTCCACCACGAAGCCCGAGCCGTCCTCGTCGCAGAACACGCATTGCCGCACGAAGCTGTCCATGCTGCTGGCGTGGAACCAGATCAGGCCCTGGTCTTCGTCGCAAAGCATGTCGGTCTGCTCGTCCACGCTGGCGGCGGCAAAGCCGCTCAGTTCCATTTCTTCGAGGAACTGCTCCAGGTCCTCGCAGCCCGCAAACAGCTCATGGTCCAGGCTGCCGATGCGGCCCTTGAAGGCGCCGTGCAGCACTTCCACGAAGGGGTTGCCGCCGGGGTCATGGCCAATGACCATGAAGTGCGCGGCAAACAGGTTCTCGCGCTGGTGGTCCTCCACGTCGCAGTGCTCCGAGCCTGCGCGGAAGTGGTGCAGGGTGCGCAGCCAGGCGTGGTTGTCGCCGGTCTCGTCGTCGGCCTGCAGGTAGTCCTCGCGGTCGGGCGCCGCTTCGAGCCGGTCGAAGTCCAGGCCGTTCTGCGTGATCAGGAACTGCGCGTAGGCGTCGGAGAAGCCTTGCTCGGCCTGGTATTCGCGCACCGCCTGGGCGTCGGGCAGGGCCAGGCCGAAGGGATTGGGAAAGCGCACTTGCATGGAGCGGTCCTTGAGAAGGAGTGAACGGCGGCCAGGCAGGCCGTGCCCGCAGGATGGTGCAGGCGTTGGGAGGCAGTTTGGTGACAGTTCTGTATTGAGCTGCAGAGCAGAGCAAAGCAGTGGCACGCAATGACTTCCCATATGTGCGTTGAACCCAGGCCTGCCTGCCCACAAATTGCACAGGTCTCAGACGTATCCGAAAGCACTCATAGAGGCAAGTACCCGTCCACCAGCGCTTGCACCACGTCCGCTTGCAGTACATCCCGCCTGCGCTTGATGGCCTCTCGCTCGCGCAGGCCGGCCATCCATCGCTTGAACGCGACGAAGGTTGCCGGGTGGACGGTATGCATGCGCGCCATGGCTCCATTGCTGGCGACGATGACGGCTGAAAACGGTGGCGCATCCAGCAGCACGTTGGCACGCCTGGCCTGGGCCACCCAGAAGTCTTCCTCGGCGTCGCTGAGTTTGATGGGGTGGGGATCGTCTGCCACACGTTCGCGACGGATGATGTCCACTTCAAAACCGTCTTTGTTGACGGCCGTGTAGAGCTGGCTTTTGCGCAGGCGGAACGTGCTGTCCACCTTCTTCAGTACGCCGAGCATGGAGCTGTCTACGCGGGCGAGTTGCGTGGCAAATTGCAGCCGCTTGCGGGTATCCCACAACAGGTCCATGTCGCGCGTGGCCAGGGCATCTGCCTGTAGCCGCAAGCCGGCTGCTGCCTCGTACGCGTAAAGCGCATGCGTTCCTACCACGCGAAAGTGCGGACTCAGCCCGGTGATCGACAGACGGTTGAGCAGCTCCACCACCAGCGGGTCCACCCTGCCTACGCGCAGCGCACGATTCAGTCGCTGGTGCTGGGCCAATGCGGCCTTGAGCCCGGCCAAACGCTCGGCGCTTTCCTGTTTGCGCTGCATGAAGCGTTCATAGATGGCTTCGGTTTCCGGCGTGCGAAGACCGAGGCTGGTTTCGGCGCCCGCAGGCGTGGTGCGGATCAGGTAGCTGGATTGAGGAGACGACGCCGGACCCGCATGCCAATACATGCCACCGCGTACTTGAGCCCCTTCATCCCGGGCTTCTTCCAGGGCTTCGAAGGTGGATACGGCGTCTATGTACTGGCGGGCCGCTGATGGCTGGAGGTCTTGCATTTCGGTATTTTTTTGAGAATTTCTCTTTTATACCGAAATTCTTTTAAAAACAACAGCCTAAGAGATTTTGAAACGCTTCGGATCACGAAGAAACCACCAGCCTCGAATGCCCCACGCCACCGCCTTTCTCCACCCGCACCTGCACGGCGATGCGTTCCTTGAGCGCCTCCACGTGGCTGATGATGCCGATCATCTTGCCGCTGTCGTTGAGCCGGTCCAGCGCGGTGAGTGCGATCTCCAGCGTGTCGGCATCGAGCGTGCCGAAGCCTTCGTCGAGGAACAGGGAGTCGATGGAGGTCTTGTGGCTGACCAGGTCGGACAGCGCCAGGGCCAGGGCCAGGCTGACGAGGAAGGCCTCGCCGCCCGATAGCGTGCGCGTGTCGCGCGGGGTGTCGCCCTGCCAGCTGTCGACGATGTCCAGTTCCAGCTCGCCCTCGGGCTTGCGGCGCAGCAGGTAGCGGCCGTGCAGGCGCGACAGGTGGAGGTTGGCCAGGTGCAGCAGGTGGTCCAGCGTGAGGCCTTGGGCAAAGCGCCGGTATTTGTCCCCCTTGGCCGAGCCGATGAGGCCGTCCAGGTGCTGCCACAGCTCGCTGTCGCTGGCCTGGGCCGCAATGCGCTCGAACAGGGCCTGCTGGCCCTGGCGGCGGCGCTGGTCGTCGGCCAGCTGGGTGCGGACGCCGCCCAGTTGTTCGCTGAGTGCGTTGCGGCGTTCCTCCAGCGTTTGCAGGCGGGCCTGGATTTCTTCGGGCGCCGCCTCGCTCAGGGCCTGGGCCTGCAGTTGCGCGTGCTCGCGCTGTGCGGCTTCGAGCAGGGTGGCAGCGCGCTGTTGTGCCGCCTGCAGTTGCTGGCGCAGCGCGACCAGGCGCTGGCGTTCGGGTGCGGGGAGCAGGGCCTGCAGGTAGGCGGGTTCGTCAGCAAAGGGACTGGCGGCCAGGGCGGCCTGCCATGCGGATTCGGCCTGGGCCGCTTCCTCGCGCTGGCGGGCCAGCGTGGCCTGGGCCTGTTGCTGCTGGCCTTGCAGGGCATCCTGCTGCCGCGTGAGAGCGGCGATGTCGCTGACGCATTCGGCCAGGGCCTGCGGCAGCTGTTCCAGGGGCGGCATGGGGAGTGAAGGCGGCTCTGCCACAGCCGTATCGACGGGATGGTGCTGCGCCGTTCTCTGCACCTCGCACTGTGCCTCCCACTGTGTTTCCGACTGCTTTTTCCAGCGCTGCGCATCGGCCTCGGCCACCTCGCATTCCTTGCGCTGCAAGGCCATCGATTGGGCCAGTTGCTGCAGGTCGTGCCGGGCCTGCTGCCAGTGCTGCCATTCGGCTTCGCGCGCTTCAAGCCAGGGCTGGGCGTCGTCGGGCAGGGTGTGGCCGGCCTCGCCGAGCGAAGCCTGCAACTGCGCGTTCAGCGCCTGGGCTTCGGCCTGCAGGCCGGCGATGGATTGCTGCAGTTCTTCGCGGCGTGCGCTGTGGTCGGCCAGGGCCTGCTGCTGCAGCGCAAGCTGGCCTTGCGCGGTCTGCAGTGTCTGGCGGCTGTGCTGGGCGGCGTCCTTGGCCTGTTGCACGGCCTGCTCGCCTTGCTCGGCGGCCTGCACGGCGCGCTTGAGCGTGTCCAGCTGCCGGGCGCAGGCCTGGGCCGATGCGGCGAGGGTGTCGGCCTGTTGCCAACTGTCTGGCGCGAGTTGCAGGGGTTGCGTGAGGCCCTGCCATGTGTCGTTCCATGTGACGTGCCAGCGTGCGATGTCCTGTTCCAGTTCGTCGGCCTGGCGCTGGCGCGCCGCCTGCGCGGCCGTGGTGGCGGCCAGCGTGGCGCGGGCGGTTTCGCCCTGGGTTTGCAGGGCGTCGAGTTCCTCCTGCTTGTGGCGCAGCGCGGCTTCGGTGGCCGAGGCGTCCAGCGCTTCGTAGGCGGCCACGGCCGGGTGCTCTTGCGCGCCGCACAGCGGGCAGGGCTGGCCGGGCTGCAGGGCGTGGCGGTGCTCGGACAGGCTTTGGATGCGCTGCTCCTGGGCCAGCAGTTTTTGCTTGTCACGGACCTGTTCTCGCACGTCTATGTAGCGCGTGCGCAGGGCTTGCCAGGTGTCCGTCTGCTGCTGCGCCAGTGCTGTTCCTTCGTGCAATTCCCGGGCCAGTGTCTGTTGCTGGCGCGCAAGTTCGCGGCGCTGCGCGGCCTGGGTTTCTGCCTGGCGCCACAGGTGCAGGCGGTCCTGCTCTGCCTGCTCGCGCGCGCGCAGCTCGGCCATGCCGCCGCTGCCTTGAAGGCGCTGCGCCTGTTCGTCCTGCGCGTGCTGGAGTGCGGCGCTGGCGCGGGCCTGGGCATCGGTGGCGGCTTGGACCTGGGCCGCGCCGGCTTCGACGCTTTGCGCCATGCGGGCCTGTTCGGCATCCAGCTTGCGCAGGGCCTGCTGCTGGTGGGCAGCCTGCTGTTGCTGGCTGGCGCGCAGCTTGAACTGCTGGCGCCAGCTGCCCAGGCGCTCGCCCAGCAGGGCATGGGCTGCATGGTGGGTGCAGAACTGTTCCAGCGTTTGGTGCTCGGCCTGCTGGCGGGCCAGGGTGTCTTGCGCAGCCTGGGCCAGGCGGGCGGACAGGGCCTGGGCATGGCGGTGCTGCAGCAGCAGGCGGGCCTGGGTCTGCTGTTCGTGCTCGCGCAGTTGCTGCAGTTGCTGGTGGCTGTCATCGCAGGCGGCGGTGCTGCGCTGCCAGGCCTGGTGCAGCGGCTGCAGCGCCTGCGCGGGCTCGTCATGGGCCAGGCTTTCCAGTTCTGGCGCGGCCTGCTCCAGTGCCTGTGCGGCGTCTGCGCAGCCGGTGCGGGCGGCCTGCAGTGTCTGGGTGGCCTGGGCCAGTTGCTGCTGCCATTGGTGCTGGGCCTGGGTGCGCAGGTAGTCGGCCTGCAGCGTGGCCTGCTCCGTCACCAGGCTGTCGGCCTGGGCCTGCAGGGCATCGCGCGCTTCGGGTGTCAGCAGCTCCACGCCATCGGCCTGGGCCTTGAGCTGGTCCAGGCGCTGGCGGGCGTCGCGGGCGCGTTCGAAGACTTTCTGCGAGATGAGGCCGTAGATCTCGGTGCCTGTCAGCTCTTCCAGCAGGCCGGCGCGCTCATTGGCATTGGCTTGCAGAAAAGCCGCAAAGCCGCCCTGGGCCAGCAGCATGGACTTGGTGAAACGCTGAAAGTCCAGCCCGGTGATGGCGGCGGTCTGCTCGAGCTTGTCGCGCGTCTGGCTGCTGAGGATGCTGCCGTCGCCCCGGGCCAGTTCCACCTTGGGCGCCTGCAGTGCGCCATCCACCCTGTCGCGTGCGCGGCGCTGGCTCCAGAAGGCTCGGTAGACCTGTCCCTTGACCTCGAATTCGACCTCGGCCAGACAGTCGGCCGTGTGGCGCGTCATGAGGTCGTTGGCGGATGCCGAGATGGTCTTCAGGCGCGGTGTCTCGTGGTACAGCGCCAGGCAGATGGCATCGAGCAGGGTGGACTTGCCCGCGCCCGTGGCCCCGGTGATGGCGAACAGGCCGTTGCCCGCGAACGGTGCCTGCGTGAAGTCGATGCGCCATTCGCCCTTGAGCGAGTTGAGATTCTTGAGCCGCAGCGTGAGGATCTTCATGCGCGGGCCTCCTCGCCGTGTTCGCCGGCGCCTGGGTGGGGCGCATCAAGCCCGGCCACCACCTCCTGGTAGCGCCGGGTGAGGGCCTGGGCCAGGCC
>NZ_JTKZ01000229.1:0-16235 GCF_000799035.1 Delftia sp. ZNC0008 | reverse complement strand
CCGGCTATGTGGATGGCGCCAGCGGCCGCCGATACGTGCTGGTGGCCATGGCCAACCACGCCAATGCGGCCGCCGCGCGCGCGGCCTGGGATGCGCTGGTGGACTGGACGGCGCACGACCGCTGATACGCTGCCTGCGCTCTTGTTCCAGGGCCTGCTTTTGCAGGCCCTTTCCGTTGTGTTTCTGCCTCCTGCCCGGCAAGGGCCTTGTCCTGCCTGCGGGCGCCAGACCGGTATTTATCGTCTATTCGCCCGCGTGCGAAATGCCCGGTCGGCCCGCGATTCCTATCGGTACTTGCCCGGTGTCGCCAAGGTGCGACTGTCGCTACGATGGCAATCACCAAAAAAAGCACGGTCGTGCTATTCACAACACTTCACGGAGATCACACCTTGGCAAATCGTTATCGAATCCTCGCGGCCTCCCTGGCCACGGCCGGCCTGCTGGCCGCTTGCGGTGGCGGCAGCGGCGCCGACACCACCCCCCGTGCCAAGATCACCTCCGTCAAGGTGATGGGCGACAGCCTCTCCGACAGCGGCACCTTCGGCTACAAGTTCACCGTGCAGAACGCCACGCTGACAGGCGCCGGCTCCAACCAGGTCTGGGCCGAGCGCGTGGCGGGCCTGTACAACATCTCCCTGTGCCCGCGCTTCAACGGCACGGCCTTCACGCCCAACACCTCGTGCAACAACTACGCCGTGGGCGGCGGCCGCATCAACTACACCAGCGCGCCCACGGCGCCCATCTCCATCACGCAGCAGATCCTGCTGGCCGGCGCGGCGGGCTTCACGGCCGATGACCTGGCCGTGATCGACGGCGGCGCCAATGACGCGGCCGACGTGATCGGCGCCTTCCTGGCCGCTTCCAGGGACCAGGGCGCCAACTTCAAGGCGCTGCTGTCCACCAAGATCGACGCGGCCACGCTGGGTGCGCTGCTGCAGCAGGGCCAGGCCGGCATGGCCCAGGCCGGCGGCCTGTACATGCAGAACCTGGCCAAGGGCTATGTGTCCACCATCCAGGCGAATGTGCTGGGCAAGGGCGCCACGCGCGTGGCCATCCTCAACGTGCCGGCCATCACGCTGACGCCGCGCTTCCAGCTGGTACTGCAATCGGTGGCCCAGCAGCAGGGCTCGGCCGCCGCCGCCCAGCTGGAGACCGTGTTCGACGGCTGGGTCAAGGCCTTCAACCAGCAGGTTGCCACCGGCTTCGCGGGCGAGAGCCGCGTGGCCATCATCGATTTCTACAGCGAGTTCCGCCAGCAGATGGCCGACCCCGCCCAGTACGCCTACACCAACGTGAAAAAGGCGGCCTGCCCTGCCACCGGCGTGGGCGCCGACGGCCTGCCCACCTACAGCTTCCCGACCTGCACCGAGGCCGCGCTGTCCGCCTCCATTCCCGTGGGCGAGACCAGCGCCAACTGGTGGAAGAGCTATGCCTTTGCCGACAGCTTCCACCCCACGCCCTACGGCCACCAGCAGATGAGCCAGCTGGCCTCCCGTACCCTGGCCCGCGCAGGCTGGCTGTGATAGCAGACACGCAGCACGAGGAGACACATCCATGAAGACATTCCTGCGTATCACCGCCGCCATGGCCATGGCCACGGCCTGCATGGCCGCCACCGCCCAGTCCGCCGGCACCTGGAGCGTGCGCCTGGGCGCCACGCGCATCGATCCCCAGACCAGCAGCGGCTGGCTGAGCACACCCAGCTTCCCCGACACCCGCGTGGACGTGAAGGCCAACAGCCAGCTCACGGGCGGCGTGACCTACATGGTCACCAACAACTGGGCCATCGACGTGCCCATGGGCCTGCCGTTCAAGCACGACTTCGTGGGCGATGGCGCCATCTCCGGCACGGGCAAGCTCGGCCGCACCAAGGTGCTGCCCGCCACCGTGTTCGCGCAGTACCGCTTCGGCGAGGCCAACTCCGCCTTCCGCCCCTACCTGGGCCTGGGCGTGACCTATGCCAAGTTCTTCGGCGAGCGCACCACGGCCTCCCTCAACGGCCTGACCGGTGGCACGCTGGCCAACCCCACCACGGCCTCGGTGGACAGCAAGTGGGGCCTGACGCCCCAGATCGGCTTCGTCTACAACTTCAACGAGCGCTGGTTCCTGGACGTGGCCTACTACAAGAGCTTCCTGAAGACCACGGCACACCTGTCCTCGGGCCAGAGCGTGTCGCTCAAGCTCAATCCGAACGTCTACGCCATCGGCATCGGATACCGCTTCTGACAGGTCGCAGCCCCAAAGAAAAACCAGCCCGCGGGCTGGTTTTTTCATGGAGGGGGACTGCGCCTACTTGGCCGTGGGCATCACGAATTCCGCGCCCTTGGGCGTGCTCTCGGGCCAGCGCTGCATGATGCTCTTTTGGCGGGTATAGAAGCGCACGCCTTCCTCGCCATAGGCGTGCATGTCGCCGAACAGGCTGCGCTTCCAGCCGCCGAAGCCGTGCCAGGCCATGGGAACGGGAATCGGCACGTTGATGCCGACCATGCCGACCTCGATGCGGCGGCCGAACTCGCGCGCCACATTGCCGTCGCGCGTGAAGCAGGCCACGCCGTTGCCGAACTCATGGTCGTTGACCAGCTGCACGGCCTCGGCGAAGTCCTTGGCGCGCACCACGGCCAGCACGGGGCCGAAGATCTCTTCCTTGTAGATGCGCATGTCGGGCGTGACATGGTCGAACAGCGTGCCGCCCAGCCAGAAGCCGCCCGAGGTGTCCGTGCCTGTGGCGGCGCCGGCCGCCTTGCCGTCGAAGCCCCGGCCATCGACCAGCAGCTGCGCGCCTTCCTTGACGCCCAGGTCGATATAGCCGCTGATGCGCTCGTGCGCGGCGCGCGTCACGATGGGGCCCATTTCCGCGGCCAGGTCCTCGCCGTCCAGCACCTTCAGCGCCTTGGTGCGCTCGATCAGGCGCGGCAGCAGCTGGTCGGCCACGTCGCCCACGAGCACGGCCACGCTGATGGCCATGCAGCGCTCGCCGGCCGAGCCGTAGCCGGCGCCGATCAGCGCGTCCACGGCCTGCTCGATATCGGCATCGGGCATGACCACCATGTGGTTCTTGGCGCCGCCCAGGGCCTGCACGCGCTTGCCGTGGCGCGCGCCCGTCTCGTAGATGTAGTTGGCAATGGGCGTGGAGCCCACGAAGCTCACGGCCTTCACGTCGGGATGCTCGATCAGCGCGTCCACCGCCTCCTTGTCGCCCTGCACCACGTTGAACACGCCGTCAGGCAAGCCCGCCTGCTTGAGCAGGTCGGCGATCAGCAGCGACGGTGTGGGATCGATGGGGCTGGGCTTGAGCACGAAGGTATTTCCCGCCGCAATGGCCACCGGGAACATCCACATCGGCACCATCACCGGGAAATTGAAGGGCGTGATGCCCGTGACCACGCCCAGGGGCTGGCGCAGCGTCCAGTTGTCGATGCCGGTGGAGACCTGGTCGGTGAAATCGCCCTTGAGCAGCTGCGGAATGCCGCAGGCGAATTCCACGATGTCGATGCCGCGGCTGACTTCGCCCTGCGCATCGGTGAAGACCTTGCCGTGCTCGGCCGTGATCGCATGGGCCAGCTCGTCCTTGTGCTGGTTGAGCAACTCCAGGAAGCGCAGCAGCACGCGTGCACGGCGGATGGGCGGCGTATCGGCCCACTTCGGGAAGGCCGCCTTGGCCGCAGCCACGGCGGCATCGATATCGGCGCGCGAGGCCAGGGCCACGCGGCCCGTGACCTGGCCGGTGGCCGGGTTGGTCACGTCCTGCCCGCGGTCGCTGGCACCTGCCGTGCGCTGGCCGTTGACGTAGTGGACGATGGAAGCGAAGGAGGTGTTTGCGGTGTTCATGCCAGGCAGTCTAGAAGTGCGCTTTCTGCCTGCCTAGGCGCTGCGCTTGAATTGATTGTTCAATTTGCTGAACAATCCATGCATGGCAAATGAAAAACCCGATGCCAAGGCCGAGGCCTTGTGGAGCCACCTGCACTGGCTGGTCGTACTGGAGCAGCAGGGCAGCTTCACCTCGGCCGCCGCGCGCCTGGGCGTGAGCAAGGCGGCCATGAGCCAGCGCGTGGCCGAACTGGAGCGTGCAGCCGGCATCGCCCTGGTCACCCGCACCACGCGCAGCGTGCGCCTGACCGAAGCGGGCCAGCGCCTGGTGGACGACACGCGCGGTGCCTTCGAGCACATTGCCCACAGCTTCTCCGGCGTGCGCGACCTGGCTGCCGCACCGCGCGGCCTGCTGCGCGTGACGGCGCCGCTGGCCTTTTCGCGCCAGCAACTCATGCCGCGCCTGCCGGCCTTCCTGCGTGCCCATCCGCAGATTCGGCTGGAGCTGGACCTATCGGACCAGATACGCTCGCTGGCGCTGGAAGGGTTTGATCTGGCCATACGCCACGTCACGGCGCCGCCCGAAACCCATGTGGCCTGGGCGCTGGCGCCCACGCGCTCGCTGCTCGTGGCCAGCGCGGACTACCTGGCCGCGCACGGCACCCCGTCCACGCCGCAGGACCTGGCCGCGCACCACTGCCTGCACTATCCGCGCACCCAGGGTGCCCCGGCCTGGAGCTTCGTTCCCCGCGACGCCGGCGTGGACGGCGTGCGCGTCGTCGTTCCCGTGACCGGCGGCTTTGCCGCCAACAACAGCGAAATCCTGCGCGACGCGGCACTGGCCGGCCTGGGCATCGCCCTGGTTCCGGACTTCAGCGCGCAATCGGGCCTGGCCTCCGGCCACCTGAGCGAAGTCCTGCCCGGCTGGCGGCCCGTCGACGCCTTCGGCGAACAGCTGTTCGCCATCCGCCCCTACGCCAGCCACGTCCCGCGCGCGGTGGCGGTGTTCGTGGACTTTCTGCGGGAGTCGTTTGCGGCGGGGTTCATCCGCTGAGGGCGAGCCCTCAGGCCTTGATCCCCAGCTTGTCCACCAACTGCTTGAACACCGCGTTGTCGCGGTCGATCACGGCCTTGAATTCGGGCTGGTCCAGGTAGCCCTCGCCCATGTTCTGCTTGGCCATGGTTTCCCGCAGGACGGGGTCCTTGAGGGTCAGGGCCATGGCCTTGCGCAGGGTCTGGACCACGGCGTCGGGCGTGTTGCGGGGCACGGCCAGGCCGCGCCAGCCGCCGATGAGCAGGTCGATGCCGCGCTCCTTGAGCGTGGGCACGGCTTCCCAGCCGGCCTGTATGCGCTGCTCGGCCATGATGGCCAGCGGGCGGATCTTGCCGGCCGCCACATAGGTGGCCACCTCCACGGGCGTGACGGCCACGGCCTCGATGTGGCCGCCCAGCAGGTCGAGCACGGCGGGGTTGGCGCCGCGGTAGGGCGCGTGGTTGAACTTCACGCCCGCCTTGTCCTGCAGCGCGGCGGCGGCCAGGTGGCCCAGCGAGCCCGGGCCGGCATTGCCGATGCGCACGGCGGCCTCGTCCTTGCGCGCGGCGGCGATCAGTTCCTCGATGCTGCGATAGGGCGAGTCGGCACGCACGGCGATGGTGGCGGGGTCGGCGTTCAGGCGGGCCACGGGCAGCAGGGCGTCGGAGCTGATCTTGGTCAGCCCCATGTGCGGGATCATGGTCAGCTCGACGGTGATGATGCCGATCTTGTAGCCGTCCGGCCGGGCATTGGCCAGCTCGGTCCAGCCCACGGCGCCGCTGGCGCCTGCGCGGTTGAGCACGATCAGGTCCTGCGGCAGGTGCTTGCGCGCCACCTCGGCCAGCGCGCGTGCCAGCACGTCGGTGCCGCCGCCTGCAGCGAAGGGCACGATGAGTTCGATGGGGCGCTGGGGCCAGGCGCCGGCAGGCGCTTGTGCCACGGCGGGCAGGACGGGCGCTGCGGCCAGGGCGCCGAGTGAGCGGATGAAATGGCGGCGGGATGCGGTGGTCATGTTGTCTCCGGAATCTGTTCTAAGTGTCTTTTGTCGCTGCTGCGCTTCAATCCATTTTGATCTGGGCCGCCTTGATCACGCCGCTCCACAGCGCCTGTTCCGAGCGCACGAAGCCTGCGAACTGCTGCGGCGTCATCTCCATGGGCTGTATGCCGATCTCTTCGAGCTTGGCACGCGTCTCGGGGTGGCGCAGGGCGGTGGCCAGGCTCTTGTTCAGGCGCTCGGTGAGCGCAGGGCTCAGGTGGGCGGGGCCGACGAAGCCCTGCCAGGCATAGGCTTCGAAGCCGGGCACGCCGGCCTCGGCCATGGTGGGTATGTCGGGCAGGATGGGCAGGCGCTGGGGCGTGGCCACGGCCAGCACGCGCAGCTTGCCCGCGCGGATGGCCGAGATGCTGGGCGGCAGGTCCACGAACATGGACTGGATCTGGCCGGCCATGAGGTCCTGCAGCGCCGGGGCCGAGCCCTTGTAGGCCACGTGCAGGATCTGGGTGCCCGTGCGCTGCTTGAACAGCTCCAGCGCCACGTGCAGCGGCGAGCCCGGCCCCGACGAGGCCGAGGAGATGCCGCCCGGCTCCTTGCGCGCCATGGCCAGGAATTCCTGCACGTTCTTCGCGGGGAAGGACGGATGCACGGCCAGCACCAGCGGCATGCGGCCCAGGCCGCCGATGTAGCTGAAGTCCTTGCCCGCGTCATAGCTCAGGCGCGCATACATGGCGGGGTTGAAGGCCAGCGTGCCCGAGTCGGCCGTGCCCAGCGTGTAGCCATCGGCCGGGGCGCGTGCGATCAGCGTGGCACCGATGATGCTGGCCGCGCCGGGACGGTTGTCCACCACCACGGGCTGGCCCAGGTCCTTGCCCATCTGCACGGCCAGCTGGCGCGCGATCACGTCGGTGGTGCCGCCCGGTGCGTAGGGCACCACCCATTTGACGGGCTGGGTGGGCCAGGCTGGCGCACCCTGGGAGGACGGGGCTGGGGCGGATTGCGCCTGGGCGGTGCCCATGCCCAGCGTCAGCAGGGCGCAGGAAAGCCAGGCCTTGCGGTGCAGGGCCATTGGGTTGAACAGCATTTTTTTGTCTCCGGTGGTTTTTATGGGCGTCTGTTGCGCCGTGCGTCAGCGCGGCCGCAGCATCCATTCATGCGCGGGGTCGTTGCGGAAGGCCCAGCGCCGCTCGGGCCCGGCCATGGTGTTGAGGTAGTAGAGGTCGTAGCCGTGCGGGGCCACGCAGGGGTGGTAGCCGCGCGGCACCATCACGGTGTCGCGATGCTCCACCGCCATGGCTTCGTCGATGCTGCGGTCATCGGTGTAGACGCGCTGGAAGGCAAAGCCCTGGCTGGGGTTGAGCAGGTGGAAGTAGGTTTCCTCCAGCACGGTCTCGGCGTCCGGCGCGGCGGGGTCGGCGCTGTCGTGCTTGTGCGGCGGATAGCTGGACGAGTTGCCTGCGGGCGTGATGACCTCGACCACCAGCAGGGACTCGGCCGCCTCGGTCTCGGGCAGGATGTCGCAGACATGGCGCGTGTTGCTGCCCTGGCCGCGCACGCTGCGGCGCATGCTTTCGGGGGCGATCACGCGCGTGGCGTGGCGGCCCGTGGCGGGTGCGGCGCTCAAGGCAATGTCGGCCGGGCCGCGCGCCGTGATGCGCAGGCTTTGGCCGGGCGGCACGTAGACGGCCGTGGGCGCACTCTCCTCGAACACGCTGGCGCGGCTGCCCAGGGCGCTGAACGCCTGGCTGCCGACCTGCACGTCCACCTGGCCGGTGAGCACGGTGATGCAGTATTCGAGCGGTCCCGTGGACAGCTCCTCCTGCTCGCCCGCCTGCAGCTGCAGCGCCTTGAAGTGGATGTGCTTCCAGCCCGCGCTGGCGGGCGTGATGTCGGTGACGATGCGGCCGGGCGCGGCCTTGACGAGCAGGCTCATGCCGCAGCTCCTTCGGTGATGTCCTGGCGCGCGTCCACGCGGCTGGCATCCCAGCCCGCGATCAGCGCGCGGAAGTTGGCGGCGACGGCATCGCGCAGCGCGGCGTCGTCCAGCTCGTTGCGCAGCCACTGCAGGGCCGGACCGGCCCAGACGCTGCGGCCGATCATGAAACCCTTGACCACGGGCGCCCGTGCCTGGGCAAAGCCCTGCACCAGTTGCTCCACGGGCTGGGACAGCCCCAGGATCACGGCGCCCCGGCACCAGGGGTCGCGTTCGTTCACCAGGGCGTCCAGCGCCTCCCAGTTCTCGCGCGCCATGGTGCCGACCTTCCACCATTCGGGCTTGAGGCCCAGGTCGTAGAAATGGCGTATGGCGCGTAGCACGGCCTCGCCCCGGTCGTCGGGCGCCAGCGTGTCCTTTGGCGGGATCACTTCCAGCAGCAATTCATGGCCGCTGGCGCGCGTGGCGGTCCAGACCTGCTGCAGCCAGGCATCCTGCTCGGCGCGCAGTGCGGGCGTGTCGTCGGGGTGGTAGAAGACCAGGCATTTGACGGTATGGCTTTGCGGCCAGTGCAGCAGCTCGGAAGCCAGCGAGTCCGTGCCGTCGAAGCGCAGCGGGCGCGAGCCCGGCCGCTCTATGGGCCGGCCGATCCACCAGCCGCGTCCCGTGGCGTCGTGCAGCGCGGCCTCGCCCAGGTCGTGCCGGCCGTCGATCAGCACGCCCATGCGGCCCGCGTTGCCCGGATCGCGCTCGACCTGGGCGACCACCTCGTTGATCAGCCGCTTGAGCGGGCGCAGCCGCGCGGGCGCTGCGCCGGCCTCGCGCGCCAGATCGTCGAACTGGCTGCGGTGGTCATAGGCCAGCACGCACAGCGCGGGCCACTGCGGCCGCGCGCGGCTGACGCGGTGCAGGTGGGACAGCTCGGGGTCCTGGTCGGGACGCGGATGGCGGTGGCCCGAGAACCAGTGCGCCAGCTCGGCCTGCGTGGGCATGGCCGGCGCGCAGCCATGGCGCGAGACCACGATGGCGCCACAGGCGTTGGCAATCGCCGCAGATTCCTCCAGGCTCTTGCCGCGCAGCAGCCCGGACAGCAGGCCCGAGGCAAAGGCATCGCCCGCGCCCAGCACATTGAGCACTTCCACCCGCTCGCCCAGCACCGTGGGCGCATCGGCGATCGCATCGGGCACCTCGCCCTCGATCAGCGAGCAGCCCAGCGGCCCGCGCTTGACCACGAAGACGGCGCGGCTGCATTCGCGCACGCGGCGCAGGCTGGCGATCAGGTCGCCCTCCACGCCGCCGGCGATCAGCCATTCCTCCTCGGTGCCGATGATGAGTTCGAACTGGCCCAGCTCGGCCTGCAGCCTGCGGCTGACCTCGGCGCTGGCCACATAGCGCGTCTCGCCGTCGCCCC
The DNA here is from genome assembly GCF_000799035.1 of Delftia sp. ZNC0008. NCBI lineage: Bacteria > Pseudomonadati > Pseudomonadota > Betaproteobacteria > Burkholderiales > Comamonadaceae > Delftia > Delftia sp. ZNC0008. The sequence continues at coordinate 7,057 of NZ_JTKZ01000229.1, read as the reverse complement.
GTCCGGCCAGGCCCCACAGCACGGGCCGGTAGTCGATGTCCAGCACGCGCACCAGGCCGTGGCGGCCTGCCATCTCCAGTGCCTTGCGGCTGGCGGCCAGCACGCCGGGTGCGCTCAGGTGGGTGCCCGTGATGGCCAGGCAGCGGCAGCGGGCCAGGAACGCCTCGCTGATGGCCTCGGCGTCCAGGGCCATGTCGGCGCAGTTCTCGCGGGCGAACAGCAGGGGGAAGGTCTCCTGGTCCTTGATGCCCAGCAGCACCATGCCGGTCAGGCGCTGGGCATCGACCTGCACCTGGCTGGTGTCGCAGCCCTCGCGGCGCAGCGTCTCGACCAGGAAGCGGCCATTTTGTTCATCGCCCACGCGCGAAATCATGGCCGAGCGCAGCCCCAGGCGCGCCGTGCCGAAAGCCATGTTGCCCGAGGAGCCACCCAGGTACTTGGCAAAGCTGCTGGCCTCCTCCAGGCTGCAGCCGATCTGCTGCGCGTAAAGGTCCACGGCCAGTCGGCCCAGGCAGGCCACGTCCAGCGGCCGGTCGGAGGGAAAGTTCAGCATGCTCATCGTCATAGGCCTGTGCGTTGCGGACACCCGCGTGCGGGCCTGTCCATAATCGTTGCGTGCATGCGATCATAGATCGAAATAGAAAAAGTTTTCCATATATATGAAAAATAGAAAAGCCCTTGGCGATGCAGGCGCCCCCTCGCTGGCCGGCCCCTACGCCGACCGCGCCGCCTTCCTCACCGTGCTGCGCGAAGGCTTCGAGGCCCTGAGCCGCCAGCTCAAGGCCATCGGCCGCCATGTGGAAATGCAGGGCGATCGCCTGGCCTTCGACGGCATCCAGGCCACGGCCGAGCAATGTGGCGTGCAGCCTTCGGCCGTGGTGCGCTTTGCCAAGCATTTCGGGTTCTCGGGGTACTCGGAACTGCAGGCGCTGTTCCGCGCCGATGCGGCGCGCCAGCTCTCGGCCCAGCATGACTACCAGGACCGCATCCGGGGCCTGATCGCCTCGGGCAACGAGCCACGCAGCAGCGCGCGCCTGGCGCACGAGGTCATCGAAGGCAGCATCGAAAGCCTGCAGGCCCTGCAGCGCGGCCTGCCGCCCGAGCAGTTCGAGGCGGCGGTGGACCTCATGCTGGATGCCCCCTCGCTGTGGCTGGCCGCCTCGCGCCGGGCCTTCCCCGTGGGCGCCTACCTGGCCTATGCGCTGCAGCACACCGAAAAGCCCGTGCACTGGCTGCACGGCCTGGGCGCCATGCAAAAGGGCGAGCTGCGTGCGCTGTCGCCCGGCGACGTGATGCTGGCCGTCTCCTTCGAGCCCTATGCGCCCGAAACGCTGGAGGTGGTGGACGCGGCCCTGGCACGCGGCGCGCGCCTGCTGGCGCTGACCGACAGCCAGCTCAGCCCCCTGGCATCCCGCGCCACCGTCACCCTGCTGGCCCAGGACGCGGCCACCTTCGGCTTTCGCTCCCTGACCAGCACGCTCACCCTGGCGCAGTCGCTGTTCCTGGCGCTGGCCTACCGGATGGAGCTGGCGTACGAGCCTTCGGTGAAGAGGTCCTAGGCGGCAGCGTTCCGCCCAGGGCCGCTTTGTGGGGGTTCACCAATGCGCAGGCTTGCCGGCTGGTTTTTTCCGCGTCTGCACGTTCAGCGGCAACTGCGATTGCGCCAGCTCGTCGTCCCTGATGTGATGGCGAACCCAGTGCGCCAACGCCGTCAAGCGCTTGTTGGGCACTTTGCCGTCTGCTGCGGTCCTGTCGCGCAATGGCATGACCAGCCCCAGCCTGGCGGCGGGCACGTCCTCGCGCAGCATGCGCAGTGCGGGTTCCACGTCACTGTCGTTGGAGCAGATCACCAACTGGTCGCATTCGCCACGTACTGCATCACGGTAGGCGTGCAGCGCAAGGTTCACGTCGGTCTGCTTTTCTTCGATCATCCAGACGCGCGACACGTTGTTCTTGCTCGGGTTGGCGCCCGCTTGATAGCTCGGCAGGGATGTGGGTTCGAAGACGTGGAAGCCGTTGACGATCTGGATCAGGCCAGGGTCTCGTGCCTGCAGGGCGCGAAGGTACTGGGTCTGTGCCTGGACCGATGCCTCGCCATGCCGGGCGTACGAGGCTTTGACGGGAGCCGTGAAGTACTTGATGGCGACAACCTCTGCGCCAGGGTCTTGCGGCAGCAGGATGCGATCACGAAACAGCGCAGCAATGTCCAGCCACTTGTACGGCGTGCCCTTGAGCCGCGAGTAGTAGAGGTTGTAGCCGTCGATGTAGATGGTTGTTCTGGTCAATGTCCAATCCACCAATGAAAAGACCACCTTGCGGTGGCCTTTTCGCCCTAAGCCTGAGCCAACTGAATGACACCGCGAAGGGATTGTGTAGCGCGATTCTAGCAACTCCTGCCATTCAAAGGCCTGGAACGGCGCCTGTTCCTGCGCCGCACGCCGTTGGACAGGTGCGCGGGTTGATGCCCGATGCGGCACTGCAGTCCCCGGGGGGGCCTCTTCTATCCCGCAGCCGCCGCGCGCAGCAGCCGGTCGCGCACGCCTTCCCAGTCCGGCGTGTCGGGCGGGGTCTCGATCCAGATCAGCTGGGCGCCGATCTCGTCGAAGTCGCGCAGGGCGCCGAACAGCTCGCGCGCGGTGGCGGCGGCGTCGGCGGGCATGGCGCGAAGCGTGACGGCGCGCGAGGCGGTGCGCAGCGGTGCGCGGTGGTAGACGGCCAGGTTCCGGGCGTCGGCGCCCAGCACGTCCAGCCCGGCCTGCAGCTGCCTTGCATCCATGAGCCGGACCTTGGCGTTGGGCGCGTAGTGGGCCAGCAGCGTGCCGGAGGCGCGTGGCGTGTTCTCCAGCAGCTCGTCCTTGGACAGGGGGCGCTGGCCGCAGGCGCGCTCGATATCGTCGCGCGTGATGGCGCCGGGGCGCAGCAGCACGGGCACGCCGCGCGTGCAGTCCACGATGGTCGATTCAATCCCCACTTCGCAGGCGCCGCCGTCCAGCACCAGCAGCGTGTCGCCGAACTCGTCGGCCACATGGGCCGCCGTGGTGGGGCTGACGCGGCCGAACTTGTTGGCGCTGGGCGCCGACACACCCCAGACGGGCGGCTGCAACTGCTGGCAGGCGGCCAGCACGGCATGGGCGACGGGGTGGGAGGGGCAGCGCAGGCCCACGCTGTCCTGGCCGCCGGTCGAGGCCCGGGCGGCCTGGGGCAGGCGCGGCAGGATGAGGGTCAGCGGGCCGGGCCAGAAGGCGTCGATCAGCTGCTGCGCGAACAGCGGCACTTCACGTGCGTAGCGCGTGATGGCGCCGCTGTCGGCCACATGCACGATGAGCGGATGGTTGGGCGGCCGGCCCTTGGCGGTGAAGATCTGCGCGACGGCCGCGTCGTTGTCGGCATCGGCCGCCAGGCCATAGACGGTTTCCGTGGGCAGGCCCAGCAGTTCGCCGCGCTGCAGCGCCTGTGCGGCGGCCTGGACAGAGGCCGCCAGCGTTCCATCAAGAATCATCGCGCGGGCCTTCAGAACGGCTCTATACCCAGGATGGCAGCGGCTTGCAGGGCGGTGGAGCGCACGGCCTCGGGCGTGGGGCCGGTGACGTTCAGGTGGCCCATCTTGCGGCCGCGCTTGGCGTCGTGCTTGCCGTACAGGTGCAGGTGGCAGCCGGGCAGGGCCAGGACCTGGTCCCAGGCCGGCGCCTTGGCCTGTTCGCCGTCCTTGAACCACAGGTCGCCCAGCAGGTTCAGCATGATGGACGGGCTGTGCTGGCGCGGCTGCGTCAGCGGCAGGCCGGTCATGCAGCGCACCTGCAGCTCGAACTGCGAGACATCGCAGGCGTTCTGGCTGTAGTGGCCGCTGTTGTGCGGGCGCGGCGCGATCTCGTTGACCACGAGCATGCCGTCCTGCAGCACGAAGAATTCGACGCAGAGCACGCCCACGTAGTCCAGGCCGTCGGCCACGGAACGTGCGGCGGCCAGCGCCTGCTCGACCTGGGCCTGGGGCAGGTTGCCTTCGTAGACCTCGGTGACGGAGAGGATACCCTCGCGGTGCAGGTTGCGCTGCACGGGCAGGTTGACCATGGAGCCGTCACGGCCGCGCGCCACGATGACCGAGCATTCATGGGCCAGCGGCAGCATTTTTTCCAGCACGCAGGCCACGCGGCCCAGTTGCTCCCAGGCGGTGGCCAGCTCGGCGGCGTTCTTCACGCGCACCTGGCCCTTGCCGTCGTAGCCCATGCGCGCGGTCTTGAGGATGCCGGGCAGCAGGCTGGCGTGCACGGCCGCCAGCTGGGCCGGCGTCTCGATCACCGCATAGGGCGCGCAGGGCACGCCGCAGCGCACGAAGTGGGCCTTCTCCTGGGCGCGGTCCTGGGCAATGGCTACGGACGAGCCAGCCGGCGAGACCGGCCGCTGGGCGGCCAGCAGGTTCAGCGCCGCGGCGGGCACGTTCTCGAATTCGGTGGTGACGGCGGCCGACAGGCGCGCCAGTTCGGCCAGACCCTGCGGGTCTTCGTAGCCGGTACGGATGTGGTGGTGGCTGACCAGGCCGGCAGGGCTGGTCGGGTCGGCGTCGAGCACGGCCGTGAAATAGCCCATGGCCTGGGCCGATTGCACGAACATGCGGCCCAGCTGGCCGCCACCCAGCACGCCCAGCGTGGCGCCCGGCAGGATCACATCTGCGCTCATACGGCCACCGGGGGAAGCGTCATCGCGCGCGCTGCGGCGGTCTGCTCGGCGCGGAAGGCTTCGAGCTTCGCCCGCAGGGCCGGGTCCTCATTGGCCAGCAGGGCCACGGCGAACAGGGCCGCATTGGCCGCACCGGCCGCGCCGATGGCAAAGGTGGCCACGGGCACGCCCTTGGGCATCTGCACGATGGAGTGCAGCGAGTCCACGCCCTGCAGGTGGCGGCTGGCCACGGGCACGCCGAGCACGGGCACCACGGTCTTGGCGGCAATCATGCCGGGCAGGTGGGCAGCGCCCCCCGCACCCGCGATGATGGCCTTCAGGCCACGGCCGGCAGCGGCCTCGGCGTAGGCGAACATGTCGTCGGGCATGCGGTGGGCCGAGACGACCTGGGCTTCATGGGCGATGCCAAATTGCTGAAGAATGGCAACTGCGTGCTGCATGGTCTCCCAGTCGCTGCTGGAGCCCATGACCACACCGATCTGGATGGAGTTCATGTCGTGAGGGCGCCTGCGGCCCGGCCTAGTGGAACCCGCGATTTTACTTTTTTAGTCCTAATTCGCGTAATCCATGCGCCAAATCACCGCACAGCCGTGTGCTGCTCGCGCGCAAAACCCAGCACGCGCTGGCGAAACACATGGGCCAGCCAGGCCAGGGCCAGCCCCACCTGCACGGCCAGCGACAGCCACATTCCACTGGTGACGGGCTTTGTCAGGCCGGCTGCCAGCGGCTGGGCCAGCATGGCGGCATCGGCCCCGGCCAGGCCAAAGGCCAGCAGCGGCAGCACGATGTTGACCAGCAGCCAGGTGACGGCGAACGCGGCCAGCGGCGACTTGATGCGCCCGGCCAGCAGGGAAAAGCCCGTGGCCAGCGCGGCATCACGCAGCAACTGCGCCGTTGCCAGTGCCGCCAACTGGGCTGTACCGGGCAGGATGGGCTGGCCGCCTGCGGGCCACAGCAGCCACAGCGCACAGGCCTGCACGGCCAGCAGCCAGCTCACAGGCCACAGCGGCAGGGCCTCGAGCGCGCCACGCCAGCGCCCCTGCAACACGCACCATTGCACCTGGCGCCAGCTGCGCAGGCCTTCGTCCATGCCGTGCAGGCAGACATAGGCCGTGCCCGCCAGCGCCAGCCCCGTGGTCCATGCGAAGAAGGAGGCCGGACCGGGGCCCTGCAACTGCATTGCATCGAGGTGCATGCCGCCAAAGGCCAGGCCCGCCACGCACAGGCCCAGCGGCCAGGCCCAGGGCAGGGTGCGCACATCCAGCCGCGTGCACAGCAGCCGCCACAGGGCCAGCAGGCCCAGCCCCAGCGCGATGGCGCCGAACAGGTAGATGGCGCCGCGCCCGTGCAGCGGCACGGACCACCACAGCACAGGGCGGCCTTCCTCGCGGCCCAGCTGCTCGGTCAACCGGCCCAGGATGGGGCCGGGCAGCACCATCACGAACAGCAGCGGCACCAGCACGAAGCGGATGCGGCGCGCGGGCTGCTCCTTCGGCCCCCAGCCCATGAGCACGGAGTGCATGCTCCAGGCCTGCAGGGCCAGGCCCCACAGCACGGCCTGCAGCACGGCGTGCACGCCCCAGGCCAGCCCGCCCGGCTGGCCTGCCGAGGTGGCCAGCACGGCCAGCGCGCACCACAGCATGTACAGCCAGGCCGGCAGCGGGGCGCCCAGCAGCTTGCCCCAGGCCATCTGCCAGGGCGTGAGGGCCGACAGGCGCTGCCAGTCCCAGGTGTGCTGGCGCGCTTCCTCGTTGAGGCCGCGTCCGGCCAGCACGCTGCCCAGGCCGGCCGCGGCGATCCACATGCCGACCAGGGCGGCGATCAGCAGCGTGTGCAGGCGGCGGTCGGGCTGGACCAGGGCCATTGGCGTGGCCAGCAGCAAGGCGGTGAGCAGCAGGCTCCAGCCCAGCTGGGACGGCCGCCAGTTGAGCCAGAGCTGGCGCTGGAATTCGGGGTTGTGCGTCATGGCTGCTCCGCAGGCGTGGGGGTTGCTGCGTTCTGCAGGCCGCGCGCATAGCGGTCCTGCAGGCGCTCGCGCACCGGGGCCAGGCTGGCCACGGGCAGGCCGGTACCGACCAGGCGGGCCAGCAGATCGGCGCGCTCGCGCGGCAGGGTGGGCAGCCACAGCTGCAGGTGCACCAGGCCCTGGTCATCGGGCGGCGGCACAGGGGTGTCGGGAAGGACCAGATGCAGCTGCCGTGCCAGCGACCCGGCCGAGGCACCCGGGGGCGGCGCCAGCTCCAGCGCGTACAGTGCCAGCGGGGCATCGTCGCCGGCGGCAGGTGACTTGATGCCGCCGTGCAGGGCCTCGTGGCTTTCCACGCGGCCGCCGCGCAGGCTCAGGATGTGGGTGCAGTACTCGTCCAGTTCGCTGAGGATGTGG
>NZ_JTKZ01000344.1:0-2253 GCF_000799035.1 Delftia sp. ZNC0008 | reverse complement strand
ATCTCGGGCAGGAGGCGGCCATGCGTCTGGCGGGGAGCTGGTGGAGGCAAGCCTGTGTCCGGGTTGTCGGTCAATCTAGGCAGCTGCGGCGTGCTTGTCTCTAGGAATAGTCTGTTTCTGCGGCCCAAAGGGAGGAATGGGGCGGAAATGGGGCTGGCGTGGGGCTGTGGCGCAACGGAATGCGCCCTGCCCCACCCTGCCCCCGCTCAGAACTTGTAGTTCAGCACCGCCATGGCCTGGCGCGGCGTGCCGAACTGGCCCTGGCCGTCGATGTTGACGTAGTACTTCTTGTTGAAGAGGTTGTTGAGGTTCAGCTGCAGCGAGAGCCTGGGGCTGAAGGCGTAGCGCGCCATGAGGCTGGCGGTGGCGAAGGATTTCTGCTCGAAGACCAGGTCATTGCCCGCCACGAAGACGCTGGCGCGGGTGCGGCTTTGCCATTGCAGGCCGCCGCCCACGGTGAGCTGATTCCATCCACCGGGCAGGCGGTAGGAAGTGAACAGCTGGGCCTGGGTTTTGGGCGCCCAGGCGTTGATGGACAGGCCCTGGGCGTCACGCGCGACGGTGTGGGCAATGCCGGCCGACAGGTTCCAGCCCGTGGCCAGTTCGCCCGAGAGCTGGGCCTCGAAGCCCTTGCTGGTCACGCCCTTGGCGCCGTAATAGGCGAAGTCGGTGGTGCCGGGCACGACCTGGCCTTCGTCCAGCTGGGCCACGTTGTCCTGCTGGATGCGGAAGACGGACAGGGAGCTGTTGAGCCTGCCGTCCAGGTGCTCGCCCTTGATGCCGATCTCGAAGCTCTTGCCCGCCACGGGGTCCAGGTAGCTGCCGCCGCGGTCGCGGTAGTTCTGGGGCTGGAAGATGTCGGTGTAGCTGGCATAGGCCGAGAAGCCTTCGCTCAGGTCCAGCACCAGGCCCGCGTAGGGGATGAAGACGTTGTGGTCGCGCACCTCGCTGAGGCTGCGCACCTTCCAGCTGCTCTGGCGCCCGCCCACGATGAGCTTGAGCGGATCGGCCAGCGACAGGCGCAGCGCGCCGTACAGCGCGTCCTGGCGCGTGTGGTCCAGGCTGCTGGTGGTCAGCGGCCCCCAGGTGGGCTCGGCATAGGAGCCGTCCCATTGGTAGTAGTTGCCCACGTCCTGCAGGGGGCTGGTGCGCGCATGGCCGGCCTTGTGTTCGCGGGCACGGCTGCTGGTCAGGCCGACAACGGCCTCATGGCGGCGCCCGCCCAGTTCCCAGCCGCCCGTCACCTGCAGGTCGGCGCTGTTTTGCTGGAAGCTGTATTCGGAGTAGTTGGGCAGGGCTGCCATGCCCAGGCCGGTGGTGATGTCGGGCTGGCGCATGAGGTACAGCAGCTTGGCGTCGTAGGCGCTGTCGCGGAGCACGAAGTTGGCCTTGAGCTTCCAGTCGTTGCCGAAGCGGTGCTGCAGGTTGGCGAAGATGCTTTTGTTGGTGCTGTTCCAGCGCGTCCAGTTGGCGGCGGTGGTCTTGGAGGTGCTCCAGTCGGCCGGCATGCCGTTCGTGAAGACCAGCGGCAGGCCGCCCCAGGTCGAGCCGGTGGGCCGGTTGGCCTGGTAGTCGGCGCCCACGCTGAGCGTGGTGTCGGGCGTGAGGTCGGCATCGATCACGCCGTAGAAGACCTGCTTGCGCGCGTGGTAGAGATCCACATGGGAGTCGCGCTCTTCGGCCATGCCGGCGACGCGTGCGCGGATGCGGCCGTCCTGCGTCAGCGGCATGGACAGGTCCACCGTGCCGCGATGGTGGTTCCACGAGCCCACGCTGGCCGAGGCCGAGCCCGTGAACACCTTGCTGTTGGCGTGCTTGCGCACCATGTTGATGGAGGCCGACGGATTGCCCGCGCCCGTGAGCAGGCCCGTGGCGCCGCGCACCACTTCGACGCGGTCATAGATGGTGGTGTCGTTGCCCGATTCGCCGTAGAACGACAGGCCGATGGAGGTGGGCACGCCGTCGTACTGCAGGTTGTCCACGTAGAAGCCGCGCGAGTAGAAGTCCGAGCGGTCGCTGTCCGAGCTGACGACATGGATGCCGGTGACGCTGCGCATGGCGTCGTTGAGCGAGAGCAGGCCCTGGTCCTCGATCTGCTGGCGCGTGAGCACGCTGACGGACTGCGGCGTGTCGCGCAGCGACAGGCTCAGGCCCGTGGCCGCCGCCGTGGCCGGCGTGGTGTAGGAGCCCGAGCCTTCGGTGGTGGGGCTGGCCTGGGCCGAGGCCGTGACCAGCACGGTCCTGAGTGTCTGG
>NZ_JTKZ01000898.1:0-618 GCF_000799035.1 Delftia sp. ZNC0008 | reverse complement strand
CCGCGTAGGGCCAGGGCGCGCGCGGCGGGCAGGGCGGGGCCAGGGGCGGCGTCCCGGGCTGCATCCTCTTCGCTCCAGGACTTCCATTCGACCAGCTTCGGGCTGCCCGTGGTCAGCGTGCCGGTCTTGTCCAGGGCAATGGCGCGCAGCTTGCGCGCCGATTCCAGCGCCTGGCCGCCCTTGATCAGCAGGCCGCGGCGTGCAGCCGCCGTGAGCGCGCTGACCACGGTGACGGGGGTGGACAGCACGAGGGCGCAGGGGCAGGAGATGACCAGCAGGGCCAGCGCCTGGTAGGCCGCGTCATGCCAGCTCCAGTCCATGACCAGCGGCGCCAGCACCGCCAGCGCAATGGCCAGCACCAGCACGATGGGCGTGTAGACGGCGGCAAAGCGATCGACGAAGCGCTGGGTGGGCGCCTTGGAGGCCTGGGCCTGCTCCACGGCGTGGACGATGCGCGCGATCAGGCTGTCATTGGCCGCCGAGGTGACGCGCATCTGCAGCTCGCCATCCTGGTTGATGCTGCCGGCGTAGAGCTCGTCGCCCGGGGCCTTGTCGGCCAGGGCGCTTTCTCCGGTGATGGGCGCCTGGTTGACTGAGCTTTGGCCTCGCAGGACGCGG
>NZ_JTKZ01000200.1:0-11603 GCF_000799035.1 Delftia sp. ZNC0008 | reverse complement strand
CCGCGTGGCCTCGATCAGGCGCTCGGGCAGCGGCGCGGGCTGGATCAGGAAGAACCAGTGCCAGTAGGCGCGCGCAAAGGCCTCGCCGGTCTGCTCGTACATGGCCAGCGTGGGCGCAATGTCCAGCAGCACCAGACGCTGCACGCTGGCGGGATAGTCCATGGCCAGCCGGTGCGCCACGCGCGCGCCCCGGTCATGCGCCAGTACGCTGAAATGCTCATGGCCCAGCCGCGCCATCAGCCGCAGCAGGTCGCGGGCCATGGTGCGCTTGCTGTAGTTCACATGCTCGGGATCGCCGGCGGGGCGCGAGGAGTCGCCATAGCCGCGCAGGTCGGCCAGCACCACGGTGAACTGCTGCGCCAGCCGGGGCGCGACGCGGTGCCAGATGGCGCTGGTCTGCGGGTGGCCGTGCACCAGCAGCAGGGCCGGCCCCTGGCCGCCCACCCAGGCGTTGATCTCCACCCCGTCATCGACCGTGATGCGCTGCTGGCGCAGGCCCGGCATCCATGGATCTGTGTGCATCCCGGAGATTCCTTCTACGTTGTTCATGACGAGGGCCTGTTCACACTAATGCGGGGATCGCGTTGCCCGGCAGCGGGGTCGTATGCAAGGCGCACGTGCGCAGCAAGGCTGATGCCTTGCAAGCGCGTGCAACGCCGCAGACGGCCCCGCTGCCAGGCAACCCGAAGGGAAGCTGCCTGCCAGCCCTCCACTCGGCGTTGCGCTCCTTGTGCGTGCGGACACACGCACGGCGTCGCGCGCCTTGATTGGCGGGCTGGCAGGCAGCTTCGCGACCCCACATTAGTGTGAACAGGCCCTAGCCTGCCATCCTAATCAGTAAACCAGGCTGCATAAATAGCAAAATATTGCATTGATCCATCAGTTCAATTTACGAATCAACCATCCACCGCATCCACCATGGACGGCTTTTCCGACCTGCGTTTCTTCTCGCTGCTGATCCGCGAAGGCAGCCTGGCCGCTGCGGCCCAGCAGATGGGCGTGACGCCGCCCGCCGTCAGCCGCCGCCTGTCCTTGCTGGAGCGGCGCCTGGGCGTGCGCCTGCTGCAGCGCACGACAAGGCGCATCCACCTGACGCCCGAGGGCGAAGCCTACCTGCTGGACGGCGCGCGCATCCTGGCCGACCTGGAGGCGCTGGAGCGCAGCATCTCGGGCACGCGCGCCACGGCGCGCGGCCCGCTGTCCATTGCCTGCACACTGGGCTTTGGCCGCCAGCGGCTGGCGCCCGCGCTGTCGGCCTTTGCGCGCGCCTATCCCGAGGTGCAGGTGCAGCTGCACCTGACGGACAGGCCCGTCAACCTGGTCGAGCAGGGCTTTGACGCCGTGGTGCGCTTTGGCGCCCTGCCCGACTCCGGCCTCACCGCCCGCCTGCTGCTGCCCAACCGCCGCGTGCTGTGCGCCGCGCCCTCCTACCTCAACGCCCATGGCGAGCCGCGCCAGCCCGCCGACCTGCAGGCCCACCGCTGCATCGTGATCCGCGAAAGCGGCGAAACCTATGGCAGCTGGCGCCTGAGCCGGCGCACGCGCCAGGGCCTGAGCGAGCAAAGCATCAAGGTCAACGGCGTGATGAGCACCAACGACGGCGCTTCGGCCCTGGCCTGGGCGCTGGACGGGCATGGCATCCTGCAGCGCTCGCTCTGGGATGTGGCCGCGCCGCTAGCCGCAGGCGCGCTGCGCGAGGTCCTTCCCCAATGGCAGCTGCCTGCGGCCGACATCTACCTCGTGCACGCCACGCGCAGCGAGATGTCGGCCAGGATCCGCGCGCTCACTGGCTTTCTGGGCGACTGGTTTGCACAACGGCCTGAGCCGGACATGGCGCCCGCCTGAGCCCGGGCGCAATCTGCAACCTCGGCGGCAGGCAGGCTGTCATGCGCGTTCACCCCGCGCAGCGCAGGCCATGCGAACATGGCCCGCAACGACAACCACCACACCCAGGAGACAAGACCCATGGCCACTGCCCGCTATCCCCAGCCCGAACTGTCCAGCCTGCCCGAGGACATCCGCGCCCGCATCCTTGAAGTGCAGGAAAAGGCCGGCTTCATCCCCAACGTCTTCCTGGCCTTTGCGCGCCGCCCCGCCGAATGGCGCGCCTTCTTCGCCTACCACGATGCGCTTATGCTCAAGGAAGAAGGCAGCCTGACCAAGGGCGAGCGCGAGATGATCGTCACCACCACCAGCGCGGCCAACCAGTGCCTGTACTGCGTGGTGGCCCACGGCGCCATCCTGCGCATCTACGAAAAGCAGCCCTACGTGGCCGACCAGGTGGCCGTCAACTACCGCAAGGCCGACATCAGCGCCCGCCAGCGCGCCATGCTGGACTTCGCCATGAAGGTCTGCGAGCGCAGCCACGAAATCTGCGAGGCCGACTTCGAGGCGCTGCACGCCCACGGCTTCGACGACGAGGACATCTGGGACATTGCCGCCATCACGGCCTTCTTCGGCCTGTCCAACCGCATGGCCAGCTTTGCCGGCATGCAACCCAATCCCGAGTTCTTCCTCATGGGGCGCGTGCCGCGCGAGAAGAAATAAGGCTCCCGTAGCCTCCAATGATCCTAGGAATAATCTGAAAATAAGCTGAGAGATATTCTGGAAAAATACCGATCAAAGGTCATGATTCGGTGCGCTTTTCAAGATGGACGCTTGGCTATTTTCTTTTCTTGACAATCATTAACACGGGATTCCTGATGTAGCGCATTAGCTGGATTCCCGCACTCCGGCGTAAAAAGAACCGTTCAAAGCCACCCTGCCGCCCAAGAGGGCTCTCTTGCAGGCATACCCGAAGTTCCACAGCATGGACCCCGCAGCCAGCCATGGGCAGAACCACCTGTCCGAGCCACGCGAGCGCATCTGTCCAGCTTCTTCAGGGAGAACCCATGAATCCGGCAATCAAGGCAATTGCGGGCAGCCTGGCGCTGCTGATGACAATGGCGGCGTGGCCCGTCCATTCCCAGGAAGTCATTCCCGACTTCTACAAAGATCCGGGAATTCAACCCAATCGCAGCTATGTGAACCAGGGATTCGGTTAATTCATTGATCCATTCACCGGCGCACTGCAACTGCATTACGTGGATATCCACCTGCCCGGCAATGGCGGCTTCGACCTGAAGGTAGTACGTTCGTACAACAGCACATCGGTAGAGCCCACGAATCCGGCGCTCCATGAATCGCTGGCGGGCGTGGGCTGGAACATCCATTTTGGAAGGGTGCTCAAGTCCCGCGAAACCAGTATTTGCTTCAACAAGAACAGCCAAACCGTCGCTGACAACCCCGTGCTGGAGCTGCCTGACGGCAGCCGCCAGCTGCTGGCTTTCACAGGAACGACCGCACCACTGCTGATCACCACGCAGCGTTGGCGCGCCGACTGCATCACCAGCGGCGCGGGTGGGCTGGCCGTCACATCACCCGACGGCACGCGCTACGACATGAACCAACTGGTCAATCTGGGGGGCGGCCCCTATCCCACCTATGCCTGGTTGACGAGCCGCATCACGGACCGCAACGGTAACTACGCCACCATCCAGTACGCGGCGGCCGCCTCGCCGCAGATATCCAGCGTGGTCACAAGCGATGGTCGCTCAGTCCAGTTTTTCTATGCGGACAGCGGTATGGCGAGCCGGAGGATCACCGCCATCAGCGCGGCAGGCCAGACCTACCACTACGCCTATCAGGGCATCTCAAACGTCAGGGACAAATTCCAGCTCGGCTCCGTCACCCGGCCCGACGGTCTGCGCTGGATCTATGACTACAACGGGAACCTCAACAACACCCCCGGCAGCCACATCATGCGGCGCCTGACCTACCCGCAGGGGGGCTCCATCGGCTATCAATACGGTTTCGTCCACTTCGACACCCAGGCCAATCCCGCCAGCCGCTCCACCGTGGTCATGGCCAAGTCCACAAGCACCGGGGGCCACTGGTCCTTCAGCTACGCGCCAGGACGCCCCGGCGCACACGACGTCACCACGGTCAACACCCCCTCAGGCACCGTGACCTACCGGCACATAGGGCCCAACTACTCCAGCTCGGGCAGCGTATGGATGGTGGGCCTGCTGGCCTCCAAAAGCCTGGGTGGCAGCCAGACCGAGACCTACACCTGGGACAAGCAGAAGATATCGAGCGAGAACAACTTCCGTCCCGGCGCCTTCGCTACCAAGGTCGATATCGGTGAATTCAACGCCCCGCTTCTTGCAGAGCGCACCATCACCCGGGACAACGCCAGCCATACGACCCGCTACAGCAACTTCGACACCTATGGCAATCCTGGCACGATCTCCGAATACGGCCCATCGGGCGGCAACCGCACCACCAGCCTGAGCTACTACGTCAACCCGTCCAAATGGATAGTGCGCCAGTTGCAAAGCGAAAGCCATGCGGGCGGCAGCATATCGCGCAGCTTCGACGGCAATGGCAACATGACATCCATCACCCGCGATGGCATCCAGACCCGCCACGCGTATGACGGCCAAGGCAACCTGAGCGCCACCACCTTCCCGCGAGGGCTGACACACTACTACGGTGGCTACAGGCGGGGCATAGCCCAATCGGAATCGCAGCCCGAGGGCATTTCCATCTCGCGGACGGTCAGCGATGCGGGCAACGTCACTTCCGAAACCCGGGGTGACGGCAGTACCTGGACCTATGGCTATGACGGTCTCAACCGCATCATCTCCGTCGGCTATCCCGCAGGCAACAGCGTCCGGATCAGCCATGGCACCACCACGCGCACCGTCAGCCGGGGAGCGCTCACCCAGACCACCAGCTTCAACGGCTTCGGTCAGCCCGTATCCGTCAACCATGGCGGCATCGTGCGAAGCTTCAGCGTTGACGCGCTGGGCCGCAGAACCTTTGAATCCAACCCGGGCACCAGCGCAGGAACCGCCTACCGGCACGACATCCTGGACCGCGTCATGTCCATACGCCATGCGGATGGCAGCACGCAGGGCATAGGCTACGGTCCCGCCACCCGCGCCGTGGTGGACGAACGCGGCCTGACAACCACCTATCGCTACCGCGCCTATGGCGACCCCGACCAGCCGCTGCTGATGGCCATCTCCACACCGGAGCCGTCCACCAACCTGTCCATCGGCCGCAATGCCAGGGGACTGGTGACCTCAGTCACGCAAGCGGGCATCACACGAAGCTACGGCTACAACGGCAGCTACCAACTGACATCCATCACACACCCCGAGACCGGCACCACCAGCCTGGGCCGCGATGCCGCAGGCAACATGATCTCGAGGATCACAGGGACCGTAGGCACCATCCAATACCGCTACGACGGGCACAACCGCCTGCAGTCCATCAGCTACCCGGGTTCCACCCCGGACGTCACTCACAGCTACGACAGGGCCCACCGCCTGCTCAGCACGGCCACATCCGAAGCCACACGTCGCTTCACCTACGACCGCAACGGCAACCTCACGCGGGAGGAGTTGGCTGCAGGTGGCTTCAATTGGAATGCCGGCTACAGCTACAACGGCAATGACCAATTGGCATCCATCACCTACCCACTGTCTGGCTCCACCGTCAGCTACACACTGGACAGTCTGGGCAGACCCACGGCCATGCCCGGCTACATCAGCAGCGCCAGCTACTGGCCATCCAGCCAGATCCAGCGCATCGTCTACGCCAACGGCGTGCAGTCCGAATACGGACAGAACGCAAGGCTGCTGCCCGCTTCGTTCGCCACCTCGCGCCAGGGCAGCTATTTCCACCGATCCATCCTGACCTATGACCGCACGGGCAATCTCACCAGCGTGAGGGACACGGCCGATGCGGACCATGACCGCACCTTCGGGTACGACGGCGTGCACAGGCTGGTCTCGATGGTCACCCCCAGGGGGCGCGGGAGCATCAGCTACAGCGGCTCCGGCGACATCACCCGCCAGAGCCTGGGCAGCGAACTGATCGACTACCGCTACGACAGCCGATACCGCCTGTCCTCCATCACCGTCAATGGCGGCCCCGCCAACCACTTCACCTACGACACGGCGGGCAACTTCATCCAAAGCAGCCAGAAGTCCTACACCTACGACGCCGTCCCCAACCTGCTGTGCGCCGACTGCTGGGGCAATTCCCCCATCCGGTATGCCTACGACGGCGACCAGAAACGCACCCACACCACCAAGGCAGGCGTCACCACCTACGAGTTCCATGGCGTGCACGGCAACCTGCTCGCAGAATACGGCTCCGGCCAGCTCACCGAATACATCTACCTCAACGGCAAGCGCATTGCACAGAAAGTGAGCGCCCGATGAAGAACGCCATCCGCCAATCCTGCCGGCGCCTGCTGGCAACTGCCGCGCTGCTTCTGACAGCCCTGCTGACCACGCCCGGTGCGCTGGCCCAGGCCACCGTCACCTACTTCCACAACGACGCCGCAGGCACGCCCTGGCTGGCCACCAACCAGTCCGGCGCCGTACTCTGGAAGGAAAACTACCTGCCCTATGGCTACCGCCAGAAAGCGGAGCCAGCCGGCGCGGACAACAAACTGTGGTTCACCGGCAGGCCCTACGACCCCGACACGGGCATGACCTACATGGGCGCGCGGTACTACATGCCGCTGCTGGGCCGGTTCACGGGCATGGACCCCAAGGAGGTGAATCCCGAGCAGATCCACAGCTTCAACCGCTACGCCTACGCCAACAACAACCCGAACAAATACCTGGACCCGGACGGCAAGCTTGCGGAAACCGTCTGGGACGCGTTCAATATTTCCCTGGGCTTCCAGAGCCTGGTCAGCAATGTTCAGGAGGGGAACTGGAGCGGTGCCGCGGTGGATGCGGCGGGTATCGCGATTGATGGGGTTGCGGCGGCGATACCTGTGGTGCCTGGAGGCGCTGGTATTGGTCTTTCCATTTATCGAGCAACAAATTCCGCAAGTTCCACAATTCCAATTACTAAAGCGAAATTTGGTCATACCTTCACAGTTCATGGACAAAACTCGACGGATTTCCTAACAAAGCGTGCAGCAGGATCAGGTTTGCCAACGGGGCAGTTTCTCGACGATCAGACCGCAGCACGGCTTATCTCTGATAATTTAAACAACCTAAAAAATGGAGCAATATCTGTACCAATACCGCCAAACTTTCCCGCCAGAATTATTATGCCTGACGGAAAATATGTACCAGCAACATCAGTGCGTATAGTACCCAGCACCAATGGAGTAAAAACCGCATATCCTGAGCTATGAATATGTCAGAATACTATGGACCCACGGTAAAGGCAGCCAAAATGGCCAGCACTTTGATTGGAATAACCACTAGCGGCAAAGAACAGGATTGGGAAATAGAATTTGCAGATCCTGAAATTATTCCCAGATTATTGAATGCACTAGAATTGAGAGAATTCGACGACGAGGCAAAGACTGCACTCTATCTTTTGCTGCTTGCCTCCTTAGAACTAGAATTCTCTTCTGGAAAGAAAAATCAACTGCATATTGTCAAAACAAAAGAAATCATCGGCGGCGACAAAAACTCTTTGGAGAAGATGCAATTTTATTGGATAAATCTAAAAAAATCGGAACATCAATCTCTTATGAAAGATATCCTACATATTAAAAATCTCAATAGTCCTATTTAAAAATAGCGTGCATGGCAATTTTTCCTGCAATACAGCAACGTTCAGCCATCCGAATACATTCGACTCAAAAGCAAGCACGTTGATCAGTCCGGAGCCGTACTTTGGAAGGAAAACTAACTGACCAACGACTACCGCCGGAAAGCGGGGCCAAGCAGCGCAAACAACAAGCTGTGGCCCGCTGGCAGGCCCTACGACCCCGAAACAGGCATGACCCACATGGCCACATATCGCTGATGGACCGCTTCACAGGCATGGACCCCAAGTAGATGCATTCCGAGAAGATCCACGGCTTCAACTGATACGCCTACGCCAACCTGAACAAATACCTGGACCCGGATGACAAGCTTGCGGAAATCGTCTGGGACGCGTTCAATATTTTCCCAGGCTTTCAGAGCCTGATCAGCAATATCGGGGAGGAGAAATGGAGCGGGTCCGCGATGGATGCGGCAGGTATCGCGATTGATGGAGTTGCAGCGGCAAACCCGTGGTGCCTGGAGGGGTCGGGGCAGGTATTGCGGCGTATCGGGCAGCAAAAAACACTACTCCACAGACAGTTACGTTATTTAGAGCCATTGGACGAGCAGAGTTAGCAGATGTCAAAGCCACCGGAGCTCTAAGGAATCTTGGATCTGCAGAAGGGAAATATTTCACCACATCAGGATCCAGTGCATCCGCATATTCCAAGCAAGCGGTGAGATCTTTTGGAGATCCTCCTTACACCATTATAAAGATAGATATACCAAAATCTCTTCTTCATGACTTACCACCAGCATCAGTTGATCGAGGAATACCAGCTTGGGTTATTCCAGATAATCGGCTTACAGGAATATCACCTACAATTATGAATCATTCACCCTTGCCACCAAGTAAATTCTAGAAAAATGAACCCAGATGCCATAATTTCAGTTCGATTTCTCACAAAAAATGAAGGCGGCAGAAAAACTGCCATTCAAGGCAACTTTTATGGCTGCCCCCTCTTTATTGACAATGAAGCTTTCGACTGTAGATTGCTACTTGATGGAAAACGCTTGGAACTGGGAGAATATTATGAAATTCCTATCAAATTTCTATTTCCAGAATTTGCACTACCCCTGATACAGGAGGGAATGAATATAACTCTCTGGGAGGGGAAAACAGTTGCCACGGCGAAAATCATAAAAATATTAGCCAAAATTTAGCTACCCATCGAACACATCCACCTCAACGGCAAGCACATTGCGCAGAAATTTGGCGCGCGATGAGTTGCGGTGGCGATACCTGTGGTGCCTGGAGGCGCTGCGGAAAGTATTAAGGCTTATAGGGCCATAGATGCCGCAAAGGGTGCTGAGGAGGGCGAAAAGCTACTGTTCCGGCGCGGCCCCATGGACACCAAGAAGCTACTCGAGAGCCAAGCCCAGGCGGCAGAGAATATGCTTGGAATTCACGGCGTCTCCGTGAGCACGAGTTCGGCGGCGAAAGCTGGGCAAGTTGTGCGATGCGCGACCTGCAGTTCAGTTGAGGCAGCGGGGTTCAAGGTTCAGCAGACCGGGAAGGATCTGAACCATCACACGGTTGAACTGCCGAAACCAATTACGCCCGATGTAGTGAGGATATAGAATGAGCTCCTCAAGTGAGTCGCTTCACGAATTCGCCCGTGGCTCCGGTTCGGCCAGTGACCTTGGATTCACGGTGATTCTCGTGTTTGACTACTACGATGGCCCCGAGCACGGTTTAGCGCTCTATCCCTCGGGCGAAGGAGTTCGGTTCTCGTCGTTGGGGGATTCAAAATCTCGCCTCTTCCGGGCGTTCGAATTCATTCCCATCGAAGGCAACTGTGGCCGCAAATCAAAGCGCTGCAACAGGCCGAAGGGGTTGATCCGCCACGTCGAATTCTGCTGCCCTCTGAGGGTAGCGAGGCGCTGGCTGACCTTGAGTGCGATGTTCTCCAAGCATCTGCGGTCGGGCAGTTCGTGGGTGTTGGATCACCGGACTTGGAGAGGATCTCGATATCTCCGGTGACTCAAGAGCAACTGGAAGACTTGCGAAAGCTGGGCTGCTCGCCGACTGGCTTCGAGCTTGCCCATCAGATGGTCAAAGGTCGGAACGCCGAGGACTGACAGCGAAAGACGCCCGCCCTGTGCGGGCGTCGCTATATCGGCGTGGTGAAGGTCAGCCCGTGTTCTTCTTCTCGCCTTGTGTGACGAACCCGATAGGCCGCTTGGGCGGATCGGGCGGCGTCATCAGCTCGCGCAGCGCGTCGAACACTTGCTTGAGCTGATTGCGGGTGTTGCGGCTGAAGAGCAGTGCCACTCGCACGTGCACCCGACGCTCGGACGTGCATGCGCCGACTGCTGGGGCAACAGCCCCATCCAGTATGCCTACGACGGCGACCAATAGCGCACAAGCACCACCAAGGCAGGCGTCACCACCTACGAGTTCCATGGCGTGCACGGCAACCTGCTCGCGGAATACGGCTCCGGCCAGCTCACCGAATACATCTACCTCAACGGCAAGCTAAATCATCGGCGGCGACAAGAATTCTTTGAAGAAGATGCAATTTTATTAGATAAATCTAAAAAAATAGGAACATCAATCTCTTATGAAAGATATCCTGCATATTCAAAACTTCAATAGTTCTATTTAAAAAATAGCGCGCACGGCAATTCTTCCTGCAATACAGCAACGTTCAGCCATCCGAATACATTCGACTCAAAAGCAAGCGCGTTGACTGAGTTCTTCCTCATGGGGCGCGTGCCGCGCGAGAAGAAGTAGGCTGGCCGACCTGCGCCCCCTGACGCGCCGCAGCACCCTCTATCACCCCCCGGCATATCTCCCCCACCTGCCCCACGGCCCCCAGCAGGCGCGGCGTGGGCTCGTTGGCGCAGTTCAGGCGCAGGTGGTTGGGCAGGTCCGATCGCGATGAGAACAGCGGGCCTGGGCTGACGCCAATGCCCAGCTCCAGCGCGCGGCGGTGCACTTCCAGTGCATTTACCTGGCGCGGCAATTCCACCCACAGCAGGAAGCCCGCACGCGGGGCCGAGACGCAGGTGCCGGGCGGAAAGCTGGCCTCGACCCTGGCCGTGACGGCCTGCACCCCGGCCTGCACGCGGGACTTGAGGCGGCGCAGGTGCCGGTCGTAGTCGCCGCTGGCCAGTACCTCGCTCACGGCAGCTTCCAGCAGCGGCGCACCGGCCCAGTCGCCCGCCAGGCGCACCTGCAGTACCTGGGCATGGAAGCGGCCCGCCGCGATCCAGCCCACGCGCCAGCCCGGCGCCAGGGTCTTGGACACCGAGCCGCAATACAGCACGTTGCCGCTGCCGTCGAAGGCCTTGCAGGCCGGCGGGCGCTGGCCGTCGCCCGCAAGGTCGCCATAGACATCGTCTTCGATCAAGGGAATGCCCGCCCGCTCCAGCAGCGCCACCAGGGCCTGCTTGCGCTCCACCGGCATGCTGGCGCCCAGCGGGTTCTGCACGGTGGGCGATGCCAGCACGGCAGCCGGCCGGTGACGGGCAATGGCCTCGGCCAGCGGCTCCAGCAGCAGCCCTTCGCGGGGATCGGTGGCAATCTCCAGCGCCTTCAGGCCCAGGTCCTCCAGCAGCAGCAGGCTGCCGAAATAGGCGGGCCGCTCTACGGCCACGACATCGCCGGGCTTGCACACGGCGCGCAGGGCCAGCCGCACGGCCTGGGTGGCGCCGGCCGTCAGGACCAGGTCATCAGGGCCGAAGCGCGCACCCCATTGCGCAGCCCGGGCCGCGATCTGGCCCCGCAGGTCGGCGCGGCCCGGCGGCATGCTGTAGGTCTGCCCGTGCGCGTCCAGGCGGCGCCCGGCGGTCTGCAGCGCGCGCTGCAGCCGGGCCGTGGGCAGCCAGGCCGGATCGGGCAATGCCGCACCCAGCGGGATCAGGCGCGTGTCGGGGCTGCTGAACAGCGAGCGCGCCAGGGCCGACAGGGTCACGGGCACGGGGCGCGACGACGGGCGGGACGCCTGCAGCGCCGCGCCGCCGGTTGCCTGGCGCACAAAGTAG
>NZ_JTKZ01000257.1:0-4217 GCF_000799035.1 Delftia sp. ZNC0008 | reverse complement strand
CCGCGTCCATCTGGCGCGCCGTGGCAAAACCGAGTCCGTTGATCCCTGCTCCGCCGGTGATGATGGCGACCCTGTCCTTGAGCAGCATGTGCCTGTCTCCGCTGTAGTGGTGGTGGATGCAGCCATCTTGGGCTGTCACGAGCATGAAGACAAACGATGTTTCATCAGCCTAAGATGACAGTTCTTCAGCTCACGTACGGGGTCTCCCGGGGTCTGCCTGTGAGCTGCCCGCGTCTTCGAGGAACTTGCCATGGCATCCATTCCCAGCAGTGCCCACCTGCAGGCCTTCGAGGCCGTGGCGCGCCGGCGCAGCTTCGCGCTGGCCGCCTCCGAGCTGCACCTGACGGCCTCGGCCGTCAGCCACCAGGTGGCCAAGCTGGAGGCGCAGCTGGGCGTGCGCCTGTTCGAGCGCAGCGCGCATGGCGTGCGCCTGAGCCGCCCGGGGCAGGCCTACCTGGAGCGCGTGGGCGGCGCGCTGGCGGCCATCGTTTCGGCCACCGAGGACCTGCGCCACAGCATGAGCAACAGCCTCTACGTGCACTGCGCGCCCAGCATCGCCAGCCTCTGGCTCATGCCCCGGCTGCGGGACTTCGCACGGGCCTGCCCGCACATTGCGCTGAACCTGTCGGCTGCGCATTCGCACAGCGACTTCGCGCTGGGCCAGGCCGATATCGACATCCGCTACGGCATTGCGCAGTGGCCGGAGCTGGAGGTGGAGCCACTGTTCGAGGAGCACATCCTGCCGCTGGCCAGCCCCGCGTTCGTGGCCGAGCATGGGCTGCAGCGCGTGCAGCAGTTGCTGCACGTGCCGCTGATCCAGAGCAACGTCAGCATCGTCCAGTGGTCGGACTGGTTCCAGGCGTTCTCGCAGCTGCGCGCGCCAGAGCGCTTTGCCGTGCGCTTCGACCGCGCCCAGATGTCGCTGGACGCGGCCACGCAGGGCCTGGGCGTGGCGCTGGAAAGCGCCATGAACGCGGGCGGCCACATTGCCGACGGCCGGCTGGTGGCCCCCTTCGGCATGGACCGGGCCCTGCGCGTCAAGGCCCACTTTGCCGTCTACCCCGCGCGCAACGCCCGGCGCCCCGCCGTGGCGGCCTTCCTGGCCTGGCTGCATGCCGAGGCCGCCCGCACCGAGCAGCAGCCCTGCCGCCAGTGCCCGGAATGAGTTGGCGGCCGGACCGGGAAAAGGGGCCGGACAGATATTCCCGCATCCGGCGGAAAAGGCCTGCGATGCAATTTTTCTATGAATGATCGAGTGCGCGGCAAATGGTTTTATTGCCCCCTGTTTTCGGCGAATGACGACGCGATTGCCAGCAGGGATTGGCAATAATTCCGGACAGCCATATACACAGGGAGTGCCACGCTGAAATGGCCAAATCAGCAAGACGCCGATTTATCGGACTGATCACGGTGAGCTACGGATTGCTCGCATTCGCCTGGATCATTCTGTCCGACAAGCTGTTGTTCGCGTTGGCAGGCAGTGCGGATATCGGCTGGCTTTCCGTCGCCAAGGGGCTGTTCTTTGTGCTGGCCACGGACTTCCTGCTGTTCTTCGCGCTGTGCTCGGTGCCGGCCGCGCACAGCGGCGGCGCCTCCGCCATCACCCAGGAAATGGGGCCGCGCCGTTTCCCGGTCTGGGCCTCCTATCTGTTTGCCCTGGCCATGAGCCTGGCCGTGCTGGCCGCCAGCAGCACGCTGGCCAGCCATTTCGGTGAACGCTCGCTGCTGCTGCTGTTCATGCTGCCCGTGCTGGTCAGTGCGCTGATCGGCGGCCTGGGGCCGGGCCTGCTGGCCACGGCCTTTGCGGCCTACAGCCTGGACCAGACGGACGGCGTCGCCGTGCGCGACTGGGCGCAATGGGGGGTGGTGGCCGTCAACGGCCTGGCCGTGAGCGTGCTGGCCGAGACGCTGCAGCGCTCGCTGCGCAAGGCCAACATGCAGCGGCAACTGCTGGACTCGGTGATCTCCGGCACCTCGGACGCCGTGTTCGTGAAGGACCTGCGCGGGCGCTATCTGCTGGTCAACCGGGCCGCCGCCAGCCTGGTGGGCCGGCAGGCCGAAGACATCGTGGGCAAGGACGACTTCGCGCTCTTTCCCTTCGGCATCGCCAGCGCCATCCGCAGGAAGGACCAGGCGGTGCTGCGACAGGAGGTGGCCACGCATGAGGAGCAGCTGACGGTGGAGCCGGGCAGGACGCTGGACCTCCTGGTCACCAAGGGGCCGGTGCGCAATACGGCAGGCCACATCGCAGGCCTGTTCGGCATCTCCCGGGACATCACCGAGCGCAAGCGCTTCGAACGCGAGCTGGCCCAGGCCGCCGTGGTGTTCGACAGCAGCCACCAGGGCATCATGGTGGTCGATCCGGCGCGGCGCATCACGCGCGTCAACCCGGCCTTCACCCGCATCACCGGCTATGCGCCCGAGGAGGTGATCGGCCAGACGCCGCGCGTGCTGTCCTCGGGCCTGCACGGGCCGGAGTTCTACCGGCAGATCTGGGCCTGCATCGCGCGCGACGGCTTCTGGCACGGCGAGATCTGGAACCGCCGCAAATCGGGCGAGATCTTCGCCGAGATGCTGTCCATCTCCGCTGCGCAGGGTGCCGGCGGCGAGATCGAGCACTACATCGGCGTCTTCACCGACATCAGCCACATCAAGGCCCATGAGGCCGAGCTCGACCGCGTCACCCACTACGACCTGCTGACCGGACTGCCCAACCGCCGCCTGCTGGTCGAGCGCCTCAACCAGGCCATGCTGCGCACGGCGCGCGAGGGCCGCTCCCTGGCCGTGTGCTTCCTGGACCTGGACGGCTTCAAGGAAATCAACGACCTGCACGGCGCGGCCGCAGGCGATGCGCTGCTGGTGGGCGTGGCCGAGCACCTCAAGAGCGTGCTGCGCTCCGAGGACACGCTGGCCCGGCTCGGTGGCGACGAGTTCGTGCTGCTGCTGTCGCAGATCGGCTCGGTCGAGCACTGCACCTCCATCCTCGACCGGGTGCTGGAGGCGGCCAGCCGTCCCGTGCCCGTGCAGGACCGGGTGTTGTCCGTGACCGCCAGCGTGGGTGTCAGCCTCTACCCCGACGACCAGGCCGACCCCGACCTGCTGCTGCGCCATGCCGACCAGGCCATGTGCGTGGCCAAGCAGGCCGGGCGCAACCGCTACCAGCTGTTCGATCCGGAAAACGACCGCAAGGCCCATGCGCGCCGCCTGCAGCTGGGCTGGCTGCGCCGTGCGCTGGAGCAGGGCGAATTCCTGCTGCACTACCAACCCAAGGTGGAGCTGGGTGGCGGCAGGCTGGTGGGCGCCGAGGCCCTGCTGCGCTGGCACGACCCGCGCCAGGGCCTGCGCTCGCCGGCCGAGTTCCTGCCCTTCATCGCGGGCAGCGACCTGGAGCGACCGCTGGGCGACTGGGTCATCGGCGAGGCCGTGGCCCAGGCGGCACGCTGGCTCGACCAGGGCCTGGACCTGTGCGTGAGCATCAACGTCAGCGCCAACCAGCTTCTGGATGGCGGCTTCCACGCCACCATGGCCCAGGTGCTGGCCCGGCATCCCGAACTGCCGCCGCACCTGATCGAGCTGGAAATCCTGGAAAGCGCCGCCATTGCCGACATGGAGCAGGCCATCCAGGTGATGGGGCAGTGCCGGCAGCTGGGCATACGCTTTGCGCTGGACGACTTCGGCACCGGCTACTCCTCGCTCACCTACCTGCGCAAGCTGCCCGTGCAGTCGCTGAAGATCGACCAGAGCTTTGTGCGCGACATGCTGGCCGACCCGGACGACCTGGGCATCGTCGAAGGCGTGATCCAGCTGGCCAGCACCTTCAAGCTCGAATCCGTGGCCGAAGGCGTAGAAACCCCCAGGCATGCGCGCCGCCTGCGCGAAATGGGCTGCCACGTGGCCCAGGGCTACGGCATCGCCCGGCCCATGCCCGCCGACCAGCTGCCCGCCTGGGCCGCGCGCTGGCAGGCCGGGGACAACTGGCTGGCGCATGGGCGGCATATGCCGTCCGAGGCCTGAGCTTCGCGCCACCGCGCCACCGCGCCACCGCGCCACCGCGCCCTCGCAGGCTATGTCAGCTCGGCCGGTCGGGTCTCCTGCGCACTGCGGCTGGGCAGGATGATGGTGAAGATGGCGCCGCCTGCCGGGCCGTTGCCGGCCACGATGGTGCCGTCCATGGCGTCGATGATCTTGCGGCAGATGGCCAGCCCCAGGCCCGTGCC
>NZ_JTKZ01000628.1:0-2131 GCF_000799035.1 Delftia sp. ZNC0008 | reverse complement strand
CCGCGTAGTCCATGACGGCGCGCACATGGGGACCCGGCTTCCGTTGCTCGCCCACGGCCAGATGGTAGGTATGGCCGGTGATCGAGGGGCCGAAGGGCTGCAGCAGGTGGCCGGCCGCAATGTCTTCGGCCACCAGGGCCAGGCTCACCAGGGCAATGCCATGACCGGCAATGGCCGCCTGGATGGCATGGCCCTCGTCGGAAAAGCGCAGTTGCCCCGCCGGTGAATTCCAGACCAGGCCTGCCTCGTCAAACCAGCGCTCCCAGGTGGGATTGCTGACGTGCGCCGTCTTCCAGTCAAAGCGGATCAGCGGCAGGCGGGCCAGGTCGGCCGGACCCAGCACGCCCAGCCGGGGATTGGCCACGGGCGCAAAGCGGTCGCTGAACAGGGGCTCGGCCACCAGGCCCGGATAGGGGCCGCGCCCGTAGCGCACGGCGATATCGACGGCATGGGAGCGCAGGTCCACCATATCGTCCGAGGCCTGCAGTTGCAGGTCCACCTCCGGGTGCATCGCGCGGAAGCTGGCCATGCGCGGCACCAGCCATTTCACGGTGAACGCATTGGTGGCCGAGATGCTGACCTGGGCGCGCAGGCGCTTTTGCAGCAGGCGCTCCAGCGTGGCGGCAAAGGCGTCGAAACCGTCGCGCAGCACCGGATAGAGCTGGGCGCCCGCTTCGGTCAGCACCACCTTGCGTACCTGGCGATCGAACAGCGCCAGGCCCAGCTGTTCCTCCAGCGCGCGGATCTGGTGGCTGATGGCCGTGGGGGTCACGGCCAGGTCGTCGGCGGCCTGCTTGAAGCTGCCCAGGCGGGCGGCGGCCTCGAAGGCGCGCAGTGCGGAAAGCGGCAGCTGGTTGCGTTGCATGAGGGCTGGAGGACGCAAGGGGCGGGTGAGGAATGGGGTGAGGAAAACTCATCTTATGCCTGACAAATGAACCTTTGTCGCAATCATCCGGCTTGCCTATCGTCCACCCATTCCCCAAGCGCGATCCTGCCGGGGATGGATGAAGGAAATGAAACCATGCTGCACCGTGTCACCACACAACCCGACCCCTACGAGCCGTTTTTGCTGTCGCAAGGCATTCGCTTTGGCGAGCTGCTGTTCATCTCCGGCCAGGCCGGCGCCGGAGACGATGGCCGCATCGTGCCGGGCGGCTTCCTGGCCCAGGGCCGGCAGGCGTTTGCCAATCTGCGCCGCGCGCTGGAGGCGGGCGGCTCCAGCCTGAAGGACGTGATCAAGGTCACCATCTTCGTCACCGACATGGGCCACTTCGACGAGGTGGTCGCCCTGCGCCGCGAGTTCTTCGGCGCCCCCTATCCGGCCGACACGATTGCCCAGATCCAGGCGCTGTACGACCCGGCGGCCCTGATCGAGATCGAAGCCATTGCAGCCGTGCGTGATGGGCAGGCCCGCTGACATGGTTGCGGCCGTTCTGTTCCGATGGCCTGGCCACGGCGTGCATGGCCGACGACTGGAGCCGATGGGGCCGATATCTGATCCCTTCAACCGCCGAGCAGTCCCGAGGTGCTCAGCGGCCCCGGCGACAGCTGCTGTCCCCATGCCTGCGTCAATGCCTCGATGGCATCGCCCACCACGCGGCAGGCCTGGGTGAGCTTGCCGTGCCGGGGCAGGGCCAGCGTCACATGGCGCACCAGGCCGGGGTTGACCAGGCGGCTGGCCTGCAGCCGGCCCTGGCGCAGCTCGGCATCGATGGAGTACGGGCCGATCACCGAGTAGAGGCCGGCCGCATGGGCCACGAGTTCCTTTTGCACGGTCAGCGAGTCGGCCTCGGCGGCCGCGGCGAGCCGAAAGCCGTGGCTGTGCGCGGCCTCATCGAGCGCGTCGCGCCAATGGCTGGGGCGGCGCGGCAGCACCAGTTGCAGGCCGTCGAGCGCGGCGAACTCCGTGGTGGGCGCCAGGGTCAAGGGATCGCCAGGGCGCGACACCAGATAGCTGTGCGCGGTGCTCAGCAGCCGCTCGTCGCCGCCGGCCGGGCGCGCGAAGCGAAAGAGGATGGCCAGGTCCACGGCGCCGCTGTCCAGCAGCGCGTCGAGCTCCGTGCCCTGGGCCTCGGTGATGTTCAGGCGTATGCCGGGGTGCTCGCGCTGCAGCCAGTCGAACACAACGCGG